>NZ_JBNCOG010000017.1:0-93022 GCF_051280745.1 Nocardioides ureilyticus
ACCCCCCCCCCCCCCCGCCCCGGCCTGCCCCCCCCCCCCCCCCCCGGGGGGGGGCCGCACCGCCCCGACCGGCTCGTCGCACCGGACGCCACCGAGGAGGGGGAGTACGCCGCGCTGCTGGGCGCCGCCGACGCCTCCGCCGCCCTGCTCGAGGGGCCGGGCCGCCGGGTGGTGGTCGTGGCCGAGCTCGACGACGCGGCCGACCCCGACGGGAAGGTGGTGCTGCAGCAGGTCGTCGCCGTGCACGCCGACGTCGAGGACCGCGCCCCCGACGCCGACCCCGACGAGGACCTCGCCTGGTTCGCGACCCAGGAGATCCCCTTTCTCATCGGGTGCTGACCTCATCGTGGGCTGAGCCTCGTACCGTGGGATCCATGGACGCCATCACCACGCCGCCGGTCCCGGTCAACGAGCCGAACCTGACCTACGCCCCGGGTAGTCCGGAGCGGGAGGCATTGTCGGCGGAGATCGCCGTGCTGGAGAAGGACCGTAGGGACCTGCCGGCGCGGATCGGTGGGGAGTGGCGGGCCGGTGGTGGTGGTGAGATCGAGGTGGTGCAGCCGCACGACCACCAGCACGTGCTGGGGGTGATGCGGAACAGCACGCGCGCCGATGCGGAGGCCGCGGTGGAGGCTGCGCGGGCCGCGGCGCCGGGGTGGCGGGGCCTGCCGTTCGACGAGCGGGCGGCGGTGCTGTTGCGGGCGGCGGACCTGTTGGCGGGTCCGTGGCGGCAGCGGTTGAACGCGGCGACGATGCTGGGGCAGTCGAAGACGGCGTTCCAGGCGGAGATCGACGCGGCGTGCGAGCTGATCGACTTTTGGCGGTTCAACGTCGGCTACGCGGCGCAGATCATGGGCGAGCAGCCGATCGCCAACAGCCCCGGGGTGTGGAACCGCACCGACCACCGGCCGTTGGAGGGGTTCGTCTACGCGATCACGCCGTTCAACTTCACCGCGATCGCGGGGAACCTGCCCACGGCGCCGGCGTTGATGGGCAACACGGTGGTGTGGAAGCCCTCGCCGACCCAGCAGCTGGCGGCGTCGTTGACGATGGAGCTGCTGGAGGAGGCGGGGATGCCGCCGGGGGTGATCAACATGCTTCCCGGCGACGGGCTGGAGGTCTCCGAGGTGACCCTGTCCCACCCGGACCTGGCGGGGATCCACTTCACCGGTTCCACGCCGACGTTCCAGCACCTGTGGCGCACGGTGGGGGAGAACATCGGCTCCTACCGGTCCTACCCGCGGCTGGTCGGGGAGACCGGCGGGAAGGACTTCGTGCTGGCCCACCCCTCGGCCGACCCGGACGTGGTCCGCACCGCGCTCGTCCGGGGCTCGTTCGAGTTCCAGGGGCAGAAGTGCTCGGCGGCCTCGCGGGCCTATGTGGCGCGGTCGGTGTGGAACGCGATGCGTGACGACCTTGTCGCGGAGGTCGAGGAGATCGCGATGGGCGACGTCCGGGACTTCTCGAACTTCATGGGGGCGGTCATCGACGACCGTGCGTTCGCCAAGCACGAGGCGGCGATCGCCCGGGCGCGGGAGACCGACGGCCTGGACGTGCTGGCCGGTGGCCAGAGCGATGACTCGGTGGGCTGGTTCGTGCGGCCCACGGTGATCGAGGGTGGCGACCCGACCGACGAGATGTTCAAGACCGAGTACTTCGGCCCGATCCTGGCGGTCCACGTCTACGAGGACGGGGACTTCGAGAAGGTCGCGCGGCAGCTGGAGGGCTTCGCGCCGTACGCGTTGACCGGTGCGGTGATCGCGCGGGACCGTCGGGCGATCGCGTGGGCCAGCGAGGAGCTGCGGTTCGCGGCGGGCAACTTCTACGTCAACGACAAGCCCACCGGCGCGGTCGTGGGGCAGCAGCCCTTCGGCGGTGGCCGGGCGTCGGGGACCAACGACAAGGCCGGCGCGCCGGTCAACCTGCTGCGCTGGACCAGCCCCCGCTCGATCAAGGAGACCTTCGTCCCGCCGACCGACTACCGCTACCCCTACATGGGCTGACCGGGACGCGTCGGGGAGGATGGCGGGCATGGTCCCGCTCCACCTCGGCGCGCTCCACCCGGTGGAGCAGGCGCTGACCCTGGCCCTGGCCTTCGGGCCGTTCCTGGTGCTCGGGCTGGTGGTCCTCCTCCGTCGCCGCCAGGAGCGCGACGAGGAGCAGTGAGCCGGGCTGGGACCGGGTCGGCGAGCGCCGGCTCAGCGGCTGAGGTACTCCCGGCCCACGGTGTTCTCCACCTTCAGCGACTTCAGCAGCATGTCGCCGACGAGCGACTCGATCTTGCCTCCCACGAGGGGGATCGAGACCCGGATGGTCATCTCGATCTGCTCGACGGTCCGTCCGCCCTCCTCGACGAGCCGCACGTGACCGCTCATGTCGCCCGGCTTGCCCGGGATGGTGACCACGACGGTGGCCTCGGTGGGCGAGGTCCAGGTCTCCTCCTGGACGATCTCGATCTCCTCGCCGACGAACTTCTTCGCGAACGACGGGATGCCGGCCGCCGTCTGCCACTGGTCGATGCGCACGGAGGCGCCCGTGGCCAGGTCGCCGCCTCGGGGCTGGACCGTCACCTGCTTGCGCAGCACGCCGCTGCGGTCGCACACCTCCTCGCGGAACGACGCGTCGGTGAGCATCGCGTAGACGTCCGCCGCGGGTGCGTCGTAGGTGAGGTCGTGCTTGATGGTCGTGGCCATGTCAGGCCCCTTTCAGGTACGCGACGCCGACGCCGTGCTCGGCGTCCAGGCCGGCGGTGATCTTCTCGGACATGAGCTTCTCCAGCTTCCCGCCGAGGAGCGGGACCTTGACCGTCACGTCGAGCTCCACGATCTCGCGGGTGCCGGACCCCTCGGCGCGCAGGGTGACCGTGCCGGACACGGTGGCCGGCTTGCCGGGGGCCTCGATCCGCACCGTGCCCCCGGTCGGGTCCGCCCATGCCTCGTGCTGCACCGCCCGGGTCGTCTCGCCGGCGAAGGTGCGGGCG
Organism: Nocardioides ureilyticus; assembly: GCF_051280745.1. Classification (NCBI taxonomy): domain Bacteria; kingdom Bacillati; phylum Actinomycetota; class Actinomycetes; order Propionibacteriales; family Nocardioidaceae; genus Nocardioides; species Nocardioides ureilyticus. The sequence continues at coordinate 2,981 of NZ_JBNCOG010000017.1, forward strand.
AACGACGGCAGGTCGTCGGTGCGCTGCACCTGGTCCACGGTGAGGGTGAACCCGTTCCCGGTGCGCTCGAGCGAGACGTCGGCCGACACGACACCCATGGCGACGCAGGCGGCCTCGCGGAACGCCGGGTCGGCCAGCATCTCGAAGACGGCGGGGGGCGGGGCGTCGTACCGGAGCTCGTGGCGCAACCTCATGGGCGCCATCATGCCGTCCGGCCCGTCGGTGCCGACACAGCCGTGTTGAGGGGCCGTCGCGGAGCGTCTACGGTCGCTGGCGTGTCAACGGCGACGCACCACCCCGACAACAAGGCCGAGCTGCTCGGCAAGGCGATCGAGCTGGCGCGGGCGGGCCGCGGGAGCGGCGGGCCGCCGCACGACACGGTGGACGGGCTGGTGCGCGGCTACTACCGCCACGTCCCGGCGGAGGACCTGGTCGACCGCAACCCGGGCGACGTCTACGGCGCCGTCGCGTCGCACTACCGCCTCGCCGAGCAGCGCCCCCAGGGCCGCGCCGCCGTCCGGGTGCTCACCCCCACCCTGGCCGAGCACGGCTGGTCGGCCGGTGGGCACTCGGTCGTCGAGGTCGTCATCGACGACATGCCGTTCCTCGTCGACTCGCTCACCATGGAGCTCTCCCGCCAGCAGCGCGACGTCCACGTCGTCATCCACCCGCAGGTCGACGTCCTCCGCGACGTCACCGGTGCGCTGCAGTCGGTGACGCCGGTCGAGGACGGCGCCAAGGAGCCGGCCAACGGTGCGTGCCGCGAGTCGTGGATGCACGTCGAGATCGACCGGGTCCGGGAGGGAGACGACGTCGCGGCGATCGAGGAGGACGTCCAGCGGGTCCTCACCGACGTCCGGGAGTCGGTCGAGGACTGGGAGAAGATGCACGCCCAGGTGCACGACGTCGTGGCCGGCCTCGAGGAGGACCCGCCGCCGCTGGACGCCGACGAGGTCCGCCAGGCGCGTGAGCTGCTCCAGTGGCTGGGAGCGGAGCACTTCACCTTCCTCGGCTACCGCGAGTACGACCTGGTCCACGAGGACGGCGAGGACCTGCTCCGCGCGGTGCCCGGGACCGGCCTGGGCATCCTGCGCTTCGACCCGACCGAGCCCCGGCGGCTGCCCGAGCCGGTGCGCCGCAAGGCGCGGGAGAAGACGCTGCTGGTGCTCGCCAAGGCCAACTCGCGCGCGACCGTGCACCGCCCGGCGTACCTGGACTACGTCGGCGTCAAGAAGTTCGGTCCCGACGGCGAGGTCGTCGGCGAGCGCCGCTTCCTCGGGCTCTTCTCGAGCGCGGCCTACACCGAGTCGCTCATGCGCATCCCGCTGGTGCGGGAGAAGGCCGCGGCGGTGCTCGCGCGGTCGGGCTTCGACCCGCGCAGCCACGCCGGCAAGGCGCTGCTGAACACGCTCGAGACCTTCCCGCGCGACGAGCTCTTCCACACCCCCGTCGACGAGCTGGCGCCGATCGCGGGGGCCGCGATGCAGGCGCGCGAGCGCCGCGCGGTGCGGATGCTGGTGCGGCCCGACGTCTACGGCCGCTACGTCTCCGTGCTCGTCTACCTCCCGCGCGACCGCTACAACACCGCCGTCCGGCAGCGGTTCGCCGAGCTCCTGCAGCAGCAGCTCGGCGGCGAGTCGGTGGAGTTCACCGTGCGCATCGACGAGTCGACGACCGCCCGCGTCCACTTCGTCGTCCACCTCCCGCCCGGCGGGAGCGGTCGCGAGGTCGACACGGCGGACCTCGAGCGCCGGCTCACCGACGCCAGCCGCAGCTGGCGCGACGACTTCCTGACCGCGGTGCACAGCGAGTACGGCGAGGAGACGGGCTCCGCGCTCGGGCGGCGCTACGCCGGCTCCTTCCCCGAGGCCTACAAGGAGGACTTCTCGGCCCGCACCGCTGCGGTCGACCTCGGCCGGCTCGAGGCGATCGAGGGCGAGGAGGGCATCGACCTCGCCGTCTACGAGCAGGTCGACTCCGGCCGGGGCGAGGCCCGGCTGAAGATCTACCGGATCGGCGAGCCGCTCTCGCTCTCGACCGTGCTGCCGATGCTCTCCTCGCTGGGCGTGGAGGTCGTCGACGAGCGCCCCTACGAGCTGGCCGGCCTCGACCGGCCCTCCTTCATCTACGAGTTCGGCCTGCGCCACGGGGACGCGCTCGCGCCGGGTGCGCGGGAGCTGGTGCAGGAGGCGCTCCGGGCGACGTGGGACGGCTTCAACGAGACCGACGGCTTCAACGCCCTCGTCCTGGGCGCCGGCCTGAGCTGGCGGCAGGCGACCGTGCTCCGGGCCTACGCGAAGTACATGCGGCAGGGCGGGTCGCCGTTCTCCCTCGAGTCGATCCACGACGCGCTGGCGCAGCACACGGCGATCACCCGGCTGCTCATCGAGCTGTTCTGGACCCGCTTCGACCCGGCGTTCCCCGACAGCCAGGACCGGGGCCAGGACCAGGGCAAGGACCGCGACCAGCGCCAGGCGGAGCTGCGCGAGAAGATCAGGGCGGCGCTCGACGAGGTGGCCAGCCTCGACCACGACCGGATCCTGCGCTCCTACCTCGCCCTCGTCGCCGCGACGCTGCGCACCAACTTCTTCCGCCCGGAGGACGACGTCCCGGGCGGTCGGCCCCGCCCGTACATCTCGTTGAAGATGGACCCGTCGCAGGTGCCGGACCTCCCGGCGCCGCGCCCCCGCTTCGAGATCTTCGTCTACTCGCCGCGGGTGGAGGGGGTCCACCTGCGGTTCGGCTCGGTCGCCCGCGGCGGCCTGCGGTGGTCCGACCGCCGCGACGACTTCCGCACCGAGGTGCTGGGCCTGGTGAAGGCCCAGATGGTGAAGAACACCGTCATCGTCCCGGTCGGTGCGAAGGGCGGCTTCTACTGCAAGCAACTGCCCGACGTCACGCGGGACCGCGACGCCTGGCTCGCGGAGGGGGTGGCGTGCTACCGCACGTTCATCCGGGGGCTGCTCGACCTCACCGACAACCTGGTGGACGGCGACACGGTCCCCGCGCCGCACGTCGTGCGCCACGACGGCGACGACAGCTACCTGGTGGTCGCCGCCGACAAGGGGACGGCGACGTTCTCCGACATCGCCAACGAGGTCGCGCAGGACTACGGCTTCTGGCTCGGCGACGCCTTCGCCAGTGGTGGCTCCGCGGGCTACGACCACAAGGCGATGGGCATCACCGCCCGCGGCGCCTGGGTGGCGGTCCAGCGCCACTTCCGGGAGCGGGGCATCGACTGCCAGACCGAGGACTTCACGGCGGTCGGCATCGGCGACATGTCCGGCGACGTGTTCGGCAACGGGATGCTCTGCTCCGAGCACATCCGCCTGGTCGCGGCCTTCGACCACCGCGACATCTTCCTCGACCCTGACCCGGACGCCGCCACGTCGTACGCCGAGCGCACCCGCCTGTTCCAGCTGCCGCGCTCCAGCTGGCAGGACTACGACGAGGAGCTCATCTCCGAGGGCGGAGGCGTCTGGTCGCGCTCGGCGAAGTCGGTGCCGGTGAGCCCACAGGTGCGCCGGGCGCTCGGCCTCCCCGACGACGTCGAGCGGCTCCCGCCCAACGAGCTGATCCGGGCCATCCTCACCGCACCGGTCGACCTGCTGTGGAACGGCGGCATCGGCACCTACGTGAAGGGCTCCGACGAGGACCACGCGGCCGCCGGTGACAAGGCCAACGACGCCATCCGCGTGGACGGCTGCCACGTCCGCGCCCGCTGCGTGGGCGAGGGCGGCAACCTGGGCCTGACGCAGGCCGGGCGCATCGAGTACGCGCGGCAGGGGTGCGGCGGCGAGGGCGGCCGGATCAACACCGACTTCATCGACAACTCCGCGGGCGTCGACACCTCCGACCACGAGGTCAACCTCAAGATCCTGCTCGACCGGGTCGTCCGCGACGGCGACCTGACCGGCAAGCAGCGCAACGCCCTGCTGGCCGAGATGACCGACGAGGTCGCCGAGCTGGTGCTGCGGGACAACTACGAGCAGAACCTCGCCCTCGCCAACGCGCAGGCCCACGCTCCGTCGATGCTCCACGTCCACGAGGACTGGATGCGGCGCCTCGAGGGTGACGGCGTCCTGCAGCGCGAGGTGGAGGGGCTGCCCACCCGGGCCGAGGTGCGCCGCCGGCTGGAGCGGCACGAGGGGCTGACCGCGCCGGAGCTGGCCGTGCTGATGTCGTGGACGAAGATCGTCCTGGCCGACGAGCTGCTCGCCTCCGAGCTGCCCGACGATCCCTACCTCGCGATCGACCTGCGCGCCTACTTCCCGCAGCCGGTGCGCGAGGGCTTCGCCGAGCAGGTGACCCACCACCCGCTGCGCCGGGAGATCATCGTGACCCAGGTGGTCAACGACCTCGTCAACGGTGCCGGCATCACCTACTGGCCGCGGCTCGCGGGCGAGACGGGTGCGGACGCCACCGAGCTGACCCGGGCCAACTTCGTCGCCCGGGAGATCTTCGCGTCCCTGCCCCTGCGCCTGGAGCTGCAGGGGTGGGACAACAAGCTGGACGCCCGCGTCCAGACGCGGATGCGCATCGAGATGCGGACCCTCGTCGAGCGCGCCTCACGGTGGCTGGTCACCAACCGGAGGCCACCGCTGGACAGCCAGGCGACCGTCGAGCAGTTCCGGCGGCCGGTGCAGGCGGTGATCGGCCGCCTGCCCGAGCTGATGACCGGCCGCGAGCTCGCCGCGTGGGAGCGTCGGCGCGACGAGCTCACCGCCGACGGCGTGCCCGAGGAGCTCGCCGCACGCGTCGCGGTGCTCGCTCCGGCCTACATGGTCCTCGGCATCGTCGAGATCGCCGCCCGGGAGTCGATCGACGCCGCCGACGTGGCGCGCGTGCACTTCACCCTCGGCGAGCGGCTCGGCATCCCGGCGATGGTGGACCGGATCCTCTCCCTGCCGCGCAACGACCGGTGGCAGACCATGGCGCGGGCGGCGCTGCGCGACGAGCTGCACTCGGTGCACGCCCAGCTCACCGGCCAGGTGCTCGCGTCCACCTCGCCCGACGACCCGGCGCCGGTGCGGGTCGCGGCGTGGGAGGAGGCCGACCGCACCCTGATCGGCCGGGCCGCGGACACGCTGGAGGAGATCTGCGCGGACGACACCGCCGACCTCGCGCGCATGTCGGTCGGCCTCCGCGTCGTACGGGGGCTGCTCACCTGAGCCCGGTCCGTCCGGCGGGCGAGGCAACCGGCCGGGCGGCTCGGCGCGTTCTTCCGTGCCACCTGTTCCCGTCTCTTCCGCGTTGCTCTCGCGGTCGCCGGTGAGGCCGCCGCCGCGGAGGACGCGCTGCAGAGCGCCTACGCGAAGGCCTACGCCGCCTGGCCGCGGGTCTCCACGGCCGCGGACCCGGAGGCCTGCGTCCGGCGCATCGTGGTCAACGAGGTCGTCGGCTGGGTGCGACGCCTCGGGCCGGATCCCAGGGGCTCGCCCCGGTGTGCGCCGGCCGCGGCATGGTCGCGCGCTGGTGGATGGAGCTGCGGATGACCAGTGCGTCCGACAGGGACACGGTCGGGTCCGCTGCACGAACAGCCTGGCGCTTGGACAGCGGCAAGTGTCGAGGCGCTTGCCGCAGGTCGCGGAGGGGTCACTCCTCCACGGTTGCCTTCACCACCGGGCCAGTGGCTTGAGTGCCACGTTGCCAGAGCTGCTCTGGCCCCCGGGAGTAGGTGACGGCCATCCCTCTGATCACTACGCGACCTGGTCGCCTCGGCGTCACCGTCATCGTGATGGTCGTCGTAGCGGCAGGGGTGAGCCGGACTCGTTGACCCTCCACGTCGGTGACCGTCTCGCACGACCGAGCGGGTGTCCCACTTGCTGACATGAACGGGATGGTCTTGCGCTGGCATATGGCGAAGGTGACGGAAGCGTCGGCGGTATTGGTTGCGACGCGCGCCCTGATCCGCTCCACAGTGATGGTTTCGGGATCCTGGTGGATGGAGCGCTGCACCATGTCGAAGGTCACCGGGTGGAGGTTCGCGGTGGTCTGCTTGATGCCCAACCCGTTGCCAACGGGCGTGAACGTGGTCGGCTTGGTCCACCACAGGGAGTACGCCAGCACCAGTCCAAGAAGTAGGAGGACGGTGAGCCCACCGGCGACCCACCGACGACTGAGCCGTCGCAGTGGGTGAGTCCGAGAGGAGTGCTCGGCTCCACCTTCGGCCTGCTGCTGAGCCGCGCCTCCGGTCTCCGACATGGCCACAGTATGAGGTGCCGGATGGACTGGTCGGCACGCATCTGAGCCGTCGATGCACATCCCGCCCCTCGGCAGGGCTCGACGCAGAAGACTCACCTGTCCGTGCAGCAGCCCCTCCGCCCGCAACCGCCACAGAGCGAGGCGGCCACGCCATACGTTCCAGGTGCCTGCCGGGGCCGTCCGACCCGACCTCCTAGGCTCGCCGCTGTGAACGGAGTGGTCGCGGTCGACGGTGTCCGCGTCGCCGCCCTGGTGAGCGTCGTCGTGGCGCTCGTCGGGTACGGCGGGGTCGCGGCCGCCGTGCTCTTCCTCGTGCTCGGCGGGACGATGGTGCCGCGGGTGGCCGGCGCGCCGGCCGCCCTGGACGGCGCCTACTGCCTGACCATCCTCGTCGCCGCCTGGGCCGCCGTCCTCGACTGGTACCTCGCCGTGCCGTGGCTCGACGTGGTGGTCCATGCCGCGGCGACGGGGCTCATCGCCGCCGTCGTCCAGTGGGTGCTCGTCCGGGCGGGCATGGCGTCGACGCCCGACGATGCGCAGCCGCGGCACCCGCGCGCCGCGGTCGCGGTGCTCACCGCGGCGATGGGCACCGCCCTGGCCGTCGTGTGGGAGCTGTGCGAGTGGTTCGGGCACACCTACCTCGACGACCGGATCCAGGTCGGGTACACCGACACCCTCGGCGACGTCACCGCCGGCATGGTCGGCGCCGCCGTGGCAGGCGCGCTCCTCGGCGGAGGCGTGCTGCTCCGGGGAGCCCGCGCGTGAGCCAGGTGGGGCGGACGGCGCCGACGGTCAGCGTCGTCATCCCCGCCCGGGACGATGCCGTCGCCCTGCGCCGCTGCCTCGCGCTGCTCGCCCGGCAGACCGTGGCGCCGCTCGAGGTGGTGGTCGTCGACAACGGCTCCACCGACGACACCGCGGCCGTCGCCCGCGCCATGGGCGCCAGGGTGGTCGAGGAGCTGCGGGTCGGCATCCCGCCCGCGGCGGCCACCGGGTACGACGCGGCGACCGGCGACGTCGTGGCCCGCCTCGACGCCGACTCCGAGCCGGGGCCGCGCTGGGTCGAGCGGGTGGCGCGGAGGATGGCCGACCCCCGGCTGGACGCGGTGACGGGGAGCGGGACGTTCCGCGGACTGCCCAAGGGCGTCGGCCTCCTGGCCTCCGCGCTGTACCTCGGCGCCTACTACCTCCTCACGCACCTGGCCCTCGGGCACACCCCGCTGTGGGGCTCCAGCATGGCCGTGCGGCGCAGCACCTGGCAGGAGGTGCGCCACCAGGTCCACCGCGACGACCCCGAGGTCCACGACGACATGGACCTGGCCTTCGTCCTCGGGCCGCAGCGCCGCATCCGGTTCGACCCGGCGCTGGCCGTCGGCGTCTCAGCGCGGAGCCTCCACGGCCGGGCCCAGCTGCGGCGGCGGCTCGACCGCGCGCGCCGGACGATCGAGGTGAACTGGGCGGTGCAGCCGCCGTGGCTGCGGTGGCAGGACCGCTTCCGCCGGGGGCTGTAACGACAAGTTCGCCACCGTTCCTGCACGCTGCAGCGTGCAGACAGAGCAGCGGACGTCGCGTTACATCCGGAGACCCCTCAGCGCAGCGCGACGTAGATGAAGAGCTGGGTCACCAGGAAGCCGGTGAGGTAGTTCAACCACAGGAACCGCCGCCAGCCGGCGTGCGCTGCCTCGCAGGTGGCGTCGGTGATGCGGAGGTACGGCGCCACGTTCGCGACGTACGGCAGCACGAGCACCGCCGCGAGTGCCCCCGGCCAGCCGCAGGCCAGCAGCACCGCGCCGGACGCGACGTAGGCGGCCAGTGCGAACCACACGGTGCCCCGCGCCCTGATCACGGTGCCGATCGAGGCGATGCCGCCCGCGCGGTCGGCCGTGACGTCCTGGACCGCGCCGAAGGCGTGGGAGCCGATGCCCCAGAGGAAGAAGCCGACGACGGCGGCGACCGTCGTCGTGGTGGCCGGCGCGTCGGCCAGGGTCAGGCCGAGGACGGCCGGGCTGACGAAGTGGGTGGAGGAGGTGAGGGAGTCGAGGAACGGCCGCTCCTTGAACCGCAGCACCGGCGCGGAGTAGGCCACCACCGCGGAGACGCTGATGCCGAGCACGAGCGCCGACAGGCGGTCGCCGGCCACGAGCAGGTAGGCCACGAACGGGACGTTGCTGACGACCGCGGCCCCGATGGTGACCCGGTGGACCGAGCGGTCCAGGACGACGCCCTCGACCCCGCCCTTGCGCGGGTTGCGCAGGTCGGACTCGTAGTCGAAGACGTCGTTCACGCCGTACATCAGCAGGTTGTACGGCACCAGGAACCACAGGGTGCCCACGACGAGGCGGAGGTCGACGCCGCCACCGGCGAGGAGGTACGCCGCGGCGAACGGGTAGGCGGTGTTCACCCACGACAGCGGCCGCGAGGAGGCCAGCACCTGTCCCCACGCCTGCCTCCCCACGCTCACTGGTCCTCGTCCCCGGTCAGCAGCAGCCACAGCGCCGGCAGCGCGAGCACGGCTGCGAGCGGCCAGGCCAGGTCCTCGACGGGCGCCTTCCACAGCAGGAACGCCGGCTCCGCGCCCTCGCCGTACCGGAAGAGGTCCGCGGCGATCATCAAGCTGTCGAAGACCACGGTCAGGACCGCCAGCACCGCCGCGGTCAGCGCGGTCGCCGCCCACCACCGCGGCCCCGGGCGACGGCGGACCACCGCCACCGCGAGCAGCGCGGCCGAGAGCGCCAGGAAGATCCCGGCGAGGCCGGCGTAGGTCATGCCGGTTCCCGTCGGCTCGGCGGGCGGTGGCGGACGTGGTGGGGGACGTGGTGGAGGAGGCGGTCGAAGAGGCGGTGCAGCACCATCGTCAGGTAGCAGAGGAAGACGATGAAGAAGAGCTCCTCCAGCGGCAGCTCGGGCGCGAGCTCGATGCCGGTCATCGCCGGTGACTCGCCCCGGTGGTACATGTCGGCGCCGATCGCGACCAGGTCCCACACGAGGAAGAGCACGGTCCCGACCGCCACCACGACCAGCGCCGGCCGTGGCCGGGCGAAGAGGAAGAGCCGCCACCGGTGGTCGACGAGTCCCATGCAGACCGTCGGCACCAGGATGGCGAGCAGGTACAGGACGCTCATGCGCCCCCTCGTGGGAAGACGGTCCGTGGGGAGGGAGTGCGGGTCGGTGCGGGGGAGGGGCCGCTCGACCGGTCCCCGCGGAGCCGCTTGAGGACCAGCTCGGCGGAGATCAGGCACATCGGCAGGCCGATGCCGGGCCGGGTGGCGTAGCCGGCGTACAGCAGGCCGTCGACCTTCCGCGAGGCGTTGCCGGCGCGGAACATGGCGCTCTGCTTCAGCACGTGGCCCGGCCCGAGCGCGCCGCCGTGCCAGGAGCCGAGGTCCTCGGCGAAGTCCGCGGGGCCGATGGTGCGGCGGACCTCGATCCGTTGGCCGAGGTCCGGGACGCCGGCCCAGGCAGCGATCTGCCCGATGGCGGCGTCTGCGGCCTTCTCGACCGCCGGGTCGCCTGCACCGTCGACCCCGCCACGTCCGATGCCGGGGTCCGCGGGCACCGGGACCAGCACGAAGAGGTTCTCCTTGCCCGCCGGTGCCACGGTGTCGTCGGTGGCGCTCGGCCGGCACACGTAGACCGACGCCGGGTCCGGCACCCGCCGGCGGCGGCCGAAGATGTCGTCGAAGTTGGCGGTCCAGTCGCGGGTGAAGAACAGGGAGTGGTGCGCCAGCTGCGGCAGCTCGCCGTCCACGCCGAGCAGTGCGAGCACCGCGCCGGGACCGGCGTCGCGCTTGCGCCACCACGGCTCCGGGTAGGTCTGCAGGTCCCGGGGGAGCAGCCCGGTCTCGAGGTGGTGGAGGTCGGCGGCGCCGACGACCACGTCGGCGGCCAGGTCCCGCACCACGCCGGTGCCGTCGACGTACGACACCCCGCGCGCGGCCGCGACGGCCCCGTGGCCGCGGACCCGCTCGACCGGCCGGGTGAGGACCTGCGTCACCGTGGCGCCGGTCCGGACGCGGACCCCGTGCTGCTCGGCCAGGCGCGCCAGGGCGTCGACGAGCGTGGTGAACCCGCCGCGGGGGTAGAGCACGCCGTCGGCGAGGTCCATCGAGCTCATCAGGTGGTACATGCTCGGCGCACGCTCGGGGGAGGTGCCGAGGAAGACAGCCGGGTAGCCGAGGACCTGGCGCAGCCGGGGGTCGCGGAAGCGCGCGGCGACGTGGCTCCGCAGCGAGCGGGTCAGCAGCTGCCCGAGGCGCGGGCCGTTGCGGAGCACCTGCGCGCTCAGCATCGCGGCGGTCGACTCGAAGCTGGTGTAGAGGAACTGCTGGACGGCCAGGTCGTAGACGTGGCGGGCAGAGTCGAGGTACGCCGCGAGGGCGGCGCCGGCGCCCGGCTCCACCGACTCGAAGAGCGCGAGGTTGGCGTCGCGGTCCGCCGCGATGTCGAGCGGCTGCTCGTGCCCCTCGAAGAAGACCCGGTAGCCGGGGTCGAGCCGGACCAGGTCGAGCTGCTCGGCCGACGACGTGCCGAGCATCCTGAAGAAGTGGTCGAAGACCTCAGGCATGAGGTACCACGACGGGCCGGTGTCGAAGCGGAACCCGTCGACCGACCAGCTGCCCGCCCGTCCGCCGAGCTCGTCGCGCTGCTCGAGCAGGTCCACCGACCACCCGTCGGCGGCGAGCAGGGAGGCGGTCGCGAGACCGCTGAGCCCGCCGCCGATGACGACGGCAGAGCGTGGGCTGCTCATCGGGCGCCTCGGACGAGGGTGCGGGCGACCACGCGCGCCTTCGCGGGCGCGGGCACTCGCACGCGCTCGCTGCGGATCCGCTCCGCCGGTGTCTCCCGCAGCCGGCGGCAGAGCTCGGCGAAGAGCCCGTGCGCCAGGAGCACGGCATTCCGGCAGCTCGCGGGCAGTGCCGGGATGGCGGCGGCGGCAGCGGCCAGGTCCGCCTCGATGTCGCAGAGCAGCTCGTCGCGGGTGCGGTCGTCGAGCCGGTCGGGATCGAGGCCGGGGAAGTAGTGCCGCCCGAGCTGGTGGTCGTCGGCGGCGAGGTCGCGCAGGAAGTTGACCTTCTGGAACGCCGCGCCCAGTCGCTGCGCGCCGGGCGCCAGCTCGTCGTAGGTCTCCTGCGCCCGCGGCTGGCCGGCGAGGAAGGCCCGCAGGCACATGAGCCCGACGACCTCGGCCGAGCCGAAGACGTAGCGGGCGAAGGACTCCTCGTCGTGCTCGACGCGGAAGAGGTCGGTGCGCATCGAGGAGAAGAACGGGTCCACCAGGGACCGGTCGATGCCGCAGGAGCGGGCGGTGCGGGCGAAGGCGTGCACCACGAGGTTCGCGCTGTGGCCGGTGCCCATCGCCGTGCGCACCTCGGTCTCGAGCTGCTCCAGGACGCCCGCCTGATGGGCGCGGGTGCCGTCGGGGCGGGGCGCGTCGACGACCTCGTCGGCGACCCGGACCAGCGCGTAGACGTTGCGGACGTGGGTCCGGACCGGCTCCGCGAGCAGGCGGGTGGCCAGCCCGAAGGAGGACGAGTAGCGCTTGATGACGACCGCGGCGGCTGCCTCGGCGACCCGGTCGTAGTCGTCGGCGGCCGCCCAGCGACCTGGCCGGTCGTCTCCCGGCTGGGGGGCGGCCAGGTGGCGGGCGTCGTCGCTCACGCGCCGGCCCCGACCCGCTCGAACCAGCCGGCCGCCTCCAGCTCGGCCGCTTGCTCCCGCAGCCACGGGCTCAGGGCCCAGGGAGCCGCCCGCAGCGCGGCGCGGACCTCGTCGAGGGGGAGCCACCGGCTCTCCTCGACCTCGTCGGGGTGGTGGCGGGGCGTGCCGTCGGTCCGGGCGACGTGGACGGGGCAGATCTCGTTCTCCACCACGCCGCCGGGGTCGACGGCGCGGTAGCGGAACTCCGGCAGCACGCAGTGCACGTCGGTGACCTCGAGCCCGAGCTCGTGGGCGGCGTACCGGTGCACGGCGGCGACGGGGTCCTCGCCGGGACGCGGATGGCCGCAGAAGGAGTTGGTCCACACGCCCGGCCAGGTCCGTTTCGTCACCGCTCGCCGGGTGAGGAGCAGCCGGTCCTCCTGGTCGAGCAGGTAGCAGGAGAAGGCCAGGTGCAGCGGGGTGTCGGTCGTGTGCACCGTCGCGCGCGGGGCCGTGCCGCACGGGCTCCCGTCGGCGTCGAGGAGCACGACGAGGTCGCCGGTCGCCTCGACGTCCGGCCCGTCAGTGGGTGCCGTGGTCACGTAGAGGTCACCCTCCCTCCCGATCGTGGGCGGCCTCGCGGCCACCGTAGCGGCACGCACGGCGTGCCCGGCCCAGATACCCGGCAAGGTGCGCGCTCATGCGTTCGGGTGAGGTGTCCGGCGTCCTCGCCGGGGCGGACGGGTCTCGTGCCGCGACCGTCCCGGTCTGTCTAGGCTGCCGCACTGTGGGGTTTGCGGGAGAGAACTCGGACCGGGGCAGACCCGGCGGACGCCGGAACGCCATCGAGGTCTCGGGGGTCGCCAAGGCGTACGGCGACCTGCGCGCCGTCGACGGCGTGGACCTGCAGGTCGCCGAGGGCGAGCTCGTCGGCATCCTCGGGCCCAACGGCGCGGGCAAGACCACGCTGCTCGAGGTCATCGAGGGCCTGCGCCGCCCCGACGCCGGGTCGGTGACGGTCCTCGGCGAGCCGGTGTGGCCGCGCAACGCCGGTCTCCTGCGCCGGGTGGGCGTCCAGCTCCAGGCCTCGTCCTTCTTCGAGCGGCTCACCGCCCGCGAGCAGATCCGGACCTTCGCCTCGCTGTACGGCGTGGGCGCCGGGCGCGCCGACGAGTGGCTGGAGCGGGTCGGCCTCGTCGAGAAGGCCGACACCCGGGTCGAGGGGCTCTCCGGCGGCCAGGCCCAGCGGCTCTCCATCGCCTGCGCACTGGTGCACGACCCCGAGCTGGTCTTCCTCGACGAGCCGACGGCGGCCCTGGACCCCCAGGCCCGGCGGAACCTGTGGGACCTGCTGTCCGGCATCCACGAGGCGGGCCGCACCGTGGTGCTGACGACCCACTACATGGACGAGGCCGAGGCGCTCTGCGACCGGGTGGCGATCATGGACGCCGGCCGCGTGCTGCGGATGGACACCCCGACCGCGCTCGTGCGCGGCCTCGACGCGCCGGCCCGGATCACCGTGGCTCCCGGCCAGCTCTCGGTCGACGAGGCGCGGTCGATGGACGGGGTGACCGACGCGGCCGACACCCACGACGGCGTCGTGGTGACGACCCGGGAGCCGACCACCGTCGTCGCCGCGCTCGCGGCGACCGCCCGGCTCGACGGCGTACGCGTGCAGACCGCCACCCTCGAGGACGTCTTCCTCGACCTCACCGGCCGGGAGTACCGCGCATGAGCGCCTTCGGGGCCCTGTCGGTCGCGATCGTCCGCGGGTTCGTGCGGGACCGGGCGTCGGTCTTCTTCTCGATCGTCTTCCCGCTGATGTTCCTCGTGCTGTTCGGTGGCCTCCTCGGGAACCAGGGACAGTCGGAGGTCGACCTGGTGCAGGTGGGCGAGGTGGCGCTGCTCGAGGAGATGGGCGAGGACGCGCGCGAGGCCTTCGACGACACCTTCGACGTCGAGCGCTCCGACGACCTCGACGAGGCCGTCGAGCAGGTGCGCGCCGGCGACGCCGACGTCGCGATCGAGATGCGCGGCGACACCCTGGTGGCGCACTACACCGAGACCGACCAGGTGAAGGCCGCGGTGACCCAGGGAGCACTGCGCGCCTTCGTCGACGGGACGAACGTCGCCGTCGCCGGCGAGCCGCCGCGCTTCAGCCTGGTGACGGAGCGGGTCGAGGACGAGTCGCTCGAGACGATCCAGTTCGTGACGCCCGGCCTGCTCGGCTGGGCGATCGCGATGAGCGCCGCCATCGGGGCGGCCGCGACCCTGCAGGGCTGGCGCCAGTCGAAGCTGCTGCGCCGGCTCCAGCTCGCGCCGGTCTCGACCCGCACGGTGGTCGCCGCCCGGGTCGTCGTGACCCTCGGCATCGCCCTGGTCCAGCTGGCCATCTTCGTCGGCCTGGCGGCCGGTGCCTTCGGGCTGCAGCTGCGGGGCGCCTGGTGGATGGCGCTGCCGCTCATCGCCGTCGGCACGCTGTGCTTCATGGCGATCGGTCTCCTCGCGGGCGCGGTCGCCCGGACCACGGAGGGCGCGGTCAACGCCGCGAACTTCGTCGTCCTCCCGATGGCGTTCCTCAGCGGCTCGTTCTTCCCGCTCGACGGTGCGCCGGCGTGGCTGCGGGGCATCGCCCAGGTGCTCCCGCTCAAGCACCTCAACGAGGGCATGCTCGACGTCATGGTGCGCGGCGAGGGTCCGTCCGCCGCGCTGGTGCCGATGGCGGTCCTCGCGGCCTTCGCCGTCGTCGTGACGCTGGTCGCCGCACGGGTCTTCCGGTGGGAGGGCGCATGAGGCCGCGGATGCCCCTGCCGATCCCCACCGGCCTGCTGCACACGCCGGCGGCCATCGCCCGGCGCGCGCTGCGCCGCCCGAGCCCGCTCGCCGGGCGGACGGTCCTGGTCACCGGCGCGAGCTCCGGCATCGGGGAGGCGACGGCGGTCGCGGTCGCCGCGCGAGGGGCGCGCGTCCTCCTCGTGGCCCGACGCGCCGACGAGCTCGAACGGGTCCGCGCCCGCATCGGCGAGGCCGCCACGGCGTACGCCTGCGACCTCACCGACGGCCCGGCCGTCGACGCGCTGGTCGAGCGGCTGCTGGCCGAGCACGGCACGGTCGACTACCTCGTCAACAACGCCGGCCGCTCGATCCGGCGCAGCCTGGCGCTGTCCTACGACCGGTTCCACGACGTGGAGCGCACGATGGCCGTCAACTTCCTCGGACCGGTCCGGCTGACCCTCGGGCTGCTGCCCGCCATGCGTGCGCAGCGCTTCGGCCACGTCGTGAACGTCGTGACCTGGGGCGTGCAGGTGAAGGCGCCGAAGTTCTCCGCCTACATCGCCTCCAAGACGGCGCTGGACACCTGGAGCCGGATCGCCGGTCGCGAGACGTTCTTCGACAACGTCACCTTCACCAACATGCGGTTCTCGCTGGTCCGGACGCCGATGACCGCACCGACCGAGGCGTACGCCGGCCGCGGGGCCACGCCGGAGCAGGCCGCCGCCCGGGTGGTCCGGGCCCTCGAGGACCGGCCGCTCACCGTCGGGACGGCCGTCGGCGCGGCCGCGGAGGTGCTCAACCTGGTCGCGCCGCGGGGGAGCGACGCGCTGCTGGCGACCGTCGACCGGCTCTTCCCGGACTCCAGGGCGGCGAGCGGCGGGGGCCCCGACGCGTGTGAGATCGGTCGCCGATCCCGGCGAACCTGAGTGCGGCGCGGGTGACCCGGGTTACGGTCGTGCGTCCACGATCCACGGACCCGTCTCGGGAGACCTCAGTGCGCGCGCCCCACATCGGTGCCCCGCAGTCGACGGACGAGGGCCGCACCCTCGCTCCGGCTGCGTTGGCCGACATGTCCCTCCCCGGGCTCCGGGCCTACCGCCAGCAGCTGCTCGCGGAGGACGACCGGGTGTCGTACTGGCGGCGGCTGGTCCACGCCCGGCTCGACCTGCAGGAGGCCGGCCGCAAGCAGGACGGTCCGCTCGACGCCGGCCAGATCGCGGCGGCGCTGCGCGAGACGGGCGCCGGCAGCAGCCGCCAGGTCTTCGCGCCGATCGCCAGCCAGGCGCCGCTGCCGTCCATGCCCGCCCTGCGCCGCTTCTGGGACCACGAGACGCTGCCCGAGGACCTCGACGCATCCCTCGAGGACGTGGAGGAGGAGCTGAGCGCCTACCGCCGCGCGGTCCACGCCCGCCTGGACGAGGCGACCGAGGAGCTCGTGCGGCGCTACCGCGAGGCCCCCGCCAGCGCGCTCGACCTGCTGCCGGACCTGGTCGAGGAGGCGGGGTGAAGGGTGCCGAGGCGCTCTGGGAGGCCTACGCCGCCAGCAGCGCCGAGGACGACCGCAACCGGCTCCTCGTCCACTACGCCCCGCTCGTCAAGTACGTCGCCGGCCGCCTGGCCGCCACGCTGCCCACCCACGTCGACGTCGACGACCTCCTGTCGGACGGCACGATCGGCCTGGTCACCGCCGTCGAGCGGTTCGACCCCACCCGGTCGACCGACTTCGCGGACTTCGCGATCAAGCGGGTGAGGGGGGCGATGATCGACGGGCTGCGCTCGTGGGACTGGCTGCCACGGACGATGCGCAGCCAGGTCAAGGAGCTCGAGGCCGCCACCGAGCGGCTGTACGCCGAGCTCGGCCGACCGCCGACGGACCGGGAGGTGGCCACCGCGCTCGGGATCGCGGTCGACGAGGTCGGCACCCGACAGCGGTACCGCGACGAGGCCCGCGCGGTGCCGCTGCCGATGACGGACGTGGTGACGCGGTCGGTCGCCGGGGACGGGGATGTCCCGGTCGGGGCCGAGGAGCGGCTGCCCGCCGTGCTGGTCCGGGAGCTGCGCTGCCTCCCGGAGCGCGACCAGGTGCTCATGGCGCTCTACTACTTCGAGCGGCTCACCATGGCCGAGATCGGCCGGGTGCTCGGGGTGAGCGAGTCCCGCGTCAGCCAGCTCCACCACCGGATCCGCCGCGAGCTGCGGTCGCGCCTCGCCGGCGACGCGCCTCAGTAGTCCCGGGTCAGGTGGCCGCCGGCCTGCGCCGCCTCGAGGTCGATGCCGGCGGACCAGTACCAGCCCTGGCCGGCGTCGCAGCCGAGGTCGCGCAGCACGGCGACCTGGGCCTCCTCCTCCACGCCCTCGGCGACGGTGCGCATCCCGAGGCCGTGCGCGAGGCCGACGACCGACCGGGCGATGGCCCGGGCGGCGCGGGAGGTGGCCAGGTCGCGCACGAAGGAGCGGTCGATCTTGAGCACCCCCACGGGGAGGTCCTGCAGGTAGGCCAGGGCGCTGTGGCCGGTGCCGAAGTCGTCGAGGGCCACCTGGTGGCCGGCATGGGCGAGCGCCTGAAGGGTGGCGATGCTGACGTCGGAGCGGGTCACGAGGGTCGCCTCGGTCACCTCGAGGACGAGGTCGCGCGGGGCGAGACCGTGCTTCTCGACCGCTCGCTGGAGCTCGTCGAGGAGCGCCGGGTGGTCGAGCGTGCGGGCGGAGAGGTTCACCGCGACGTACCGGTCGGGGGCCATCGCGCCGAGTGCCCGCAGGGTCGCGAGGTCCCGGGCGGCGTTGTGCACGCTCCAGAAGTCGAGCTCCGCGGCGATGCCGCTCTCGAGCGCCACCGGGACGAACCGGTCGGGGGAGACGGGGCCCACTGCGGGATGCCGCCAGCGCGCCAGCGCCTCCGCACCCAGCACCGCGCCGGTGTGGAGGTCGACGATCGGCTGGTACACGTGGTGCAGCTGCCCCTCGGTGAGGGCTGCGCGGAGGTCGTGGCTGAGCCGGTACCGGTCCTCCGCCGACGACGCCAGGCTCTCGTCGAAGAACCGGATGGTGCGGCGCCCGGCGCTCTTCGCGGCGTACATCGCGGCGTCGGCCTGGCGGAGCAGCTGCTCCGAGGACTCCGACGGCGAGAGGGCGATGCCGACCGAGGCGCTGGCGAGCAGGCGGGCGCCTGCGCCGGGAACGGGCTCCTCGACAGCGCCCAGCAGTCGCTCGGCGACGCCGCCGACGTCCTCGGCGGTGACCCGCTCGCACACGACCACGAACTCGTCGCCGCCGAACCTGGCCACCAGGTCGCCGGGGCGCACCGAGGCCTGGAGACGCGCGGCGACCTCGCGCAGGACGTCGTCGCCGGCGCTGTGACCACGCGCGTCGTTGACCACCTTGAAGTGGTCGAGGTCGATGAAGACGACCGCCGTCGAGTCCGGCGAGCGCTCGAGCGCTCGCCGGACCCCGTGCTGCAGCTCCGCGCGGTTGGGCAGCCCGGTGAGGGTGTCGTGGGAGGCGGCGTGCGCGAGCTCCCGGGCGGCCGAGTGGCTCGCGGTCACGTCGGAGACCAGGGCGAGCGAGCCCTCGAAGCCGGTGTCGTCCCGGAGCGGCGTCGCCGAGACCGAGAAGTGGCGCACCTGGCCGTCGGGGTGGGGGTACTCGAACTCGTACCGCTCCGGACCCGTGAGGCCGCGGTTGGTCAGCCGGTCCATCACCATCTCGAGGGTGGGCCCGTCGAAGAGGTCGGCCGGGGAGATGGAGTACGCCTGCTCGGCCGTCAGGCCGGTGATCTCCAGCATCCGAGAGTTGACGAAGGTCGTCCGACCGTCGCGCGCAGCCACCCAGATGCCCTCGTCGGCGTTCTCGACGATGGCCCGGTAGCGGGCCTCGGAGGCCGCCAGCGCCTGCTGGGCCTGGACCTGGTCGGTGATGTCCCGCAGGTTGCACACCAGCCCGCCGACGGGGCTGTCGAGCAGGTTCGTGATGGTCTCCTCGACGTGGCGCCAGCTGCCGTCCGCGGCCAGGACCCGCACCGTCGCCGTCCTGGTGCCGCCGTCCCGGACGACGCCCTCGAAGGTCTCCGCGAGCCGTTCGACGTCGTCGGGATGGACGAAGTCCCAGCCGCTGCGCATCAGCTCGTCGTGCGCGGAGTAGCCCAGCATCGCGTTGACCGACGGGGAGATGAAGAGCAGCCGCCCCTCGCCGTCGACCACGATGGCGACGTCCGTGGCCCGTTGGGCGAGCGCGAGGAAGAAGTCCTCCTGCTGCTGACGCCGGCGCTCGAGGTCCTTGAACCGGCTGAGGTCCTGGACGAACGCGGCGGCGCCGACGACCTCGCCGTCCTCGTCACGGAGGAGGTTGGCGTCCACGAGCACCGGTACCGGTCGGCCCCCGCGGCCACGGAGCACCGGCTCCACCTGGACGGTCTCCGTGCGCTGCGCCAGCAGGTCCGCCAGGGCCGGGTGCGCTGCACCCGGGTCGCTGGCGTGGGTGAGATCCGCGATCTGCCGGCCGACCAGCTCCTCGCGCGGCACGCCGAGCAACCGGCAGAACGCGTCGTTCACCTCGGTGAGCCGGGCGTGCGTGTCGGCCGTGGCTTGGGGGAGGGCCGACTGCTCGAACCGGGCCCGGTGCTCGGTGGTGCGCAGGTCGCGCTGCGGTCCGGTCATGCGACCCCTCGGGGCCCCGCCTGCGGGGCCAGCGCGATCCAGCCGGTGCCGGGCCCGTTCGCGACCTCGGCGAGTGCCGCCCGCGCGGCCTCCAGGGCGACGGCCGGACCTGCGGGCCCCACCGCGGCGAGCCCCGCGTGGACCAGCACCGGCGCCTGGGAGCCACCGGTCGTGCGCTCCCCGAGCAGCCGCGTCATCCGTCGCCACGCGACCGCGATGGGAACGGTCCGCATCACCACGAGGAGGTGGGTGTCGTCGATGGTGACGACCTCGTCCGAGGTGCGGATCGAGGCCTCGACCTCCGTGACGAAGACAGGCGTGTGGGCGGCGAGGTCGGCTCGCCGCAGGGTCCCGCCGAGCCTCAGCAGGCACAGCGCGTCACCGGCGGTGACGGGCGCCTTGCAGAGGTCGAGCTCGTCGCGCCAGGGTGCGGGCGTCGGGCTGGCCCCGGCCGACTGCACCGACTGCACCGACTGCGCCGACTGCGCCGACTGGGACGCCCAGGTCGCCGTGACCAGGCCGGCGAGGTCCTCGAGCAGGGCGAGCTGCGTCGCCAGGTGCGCAGCGACGTCCTCGGTGGCGAGCCGGGCCGAGTGGTCGGAGGGTGCCGCGTCGAGACGGGCCCGGGCCTCGCGGAGCACGTCCAGCGCGACGCTGGGGGTGGCCGCCTCGCGCGCCTCGCGGACCGCGTCGTGGACGGCGGTCCAAGAGGCCAGCAGCGTCGCCGTGTCGGGGAGTGGCGCGAGGGTCATGGGGGCTCCGTCAGGTCAGGTGGGGGGACACCACACCATCGGCCGCGCCGGCCCTCTACTTGAGGGTCTGTACCCACCGAACTCGCATTCAGCTCGCCTTCTTTGCCGCCGCCTTCTTCGCCGGCCGCTTGCGGGCCGCCCCGTCCGCGGCGGAGGCCTTCTTCGACGTGCTCTTCCTCACACCCCGGTCGCCCGTGCCGGAGCCCTCTTTGGCGCTGTCCTCCTGGGAGGTGGCCTTCTTGGCAGCGCCCCTCTTCGCCGGGCTCTTCTTCACGGCGCTCTTCTTCGCCGGGCTCTTCTTCGCCGGGCTCTTCTTCACGGCGCTCTTCTTCGCAGCACCCGTCGTCGCGGGGCGGCCCTCGTCGGGCTCCTCCTCCGACGTCGCGGCGTCCTCCCCGCGGGCGGTCCTCGCCGCGTCGACCGAGCGCTGCAGGGCGGCGAGCAGGTCGACGACCTCCCCGGAGGACTTCGTCGAGGTGGGCGTCCGCTTCACCTCACCGCCCTCGACCTTGGCGCGCACCAGAGCCTCGACCGCCTCGGCGTAGTCGTCCTCGTACTCCTCGGGCTCGAAGTCCCCGGCGAGCGTCTCGACGAGCATGCGGGCCATGGTGACCTCCTGCTCGCGCACCTCGCCGGCCTCGACGTTGAAGTCGGGGGTGCGGATCTCGTCGGGCCACATCATCGTCTGCAGCACGATGACGTCGTCGCGCACGCGCAGCACCGCGACGGAGGTCCGCTGGCGCAGCGCCACGGTGACGACGGCCATCCGGTCGGCGTCGAGCAGGGCCTGGCGCAGCAGCGCGTAGGGCTTCGCGCCGGACTTCTCCGGCTCGAGGTAGTAGCTCTTCTCGAACAGCATCGGGTCGATCTGGTCCGACGGCACGAACTTCTCGACCGCGATCTCGCGCGAGGACGTCGACGGGAGCTCGGCGAGGTCCTCGTCGGAGAGGATCACCATCTCGCCGTCCTCGGTCTCGTACCCCTTGGCGATGTCGGCGTACGCGACCTCCTCACCGTCCAGCGAGCAGATCCGCTGGTACTTGATGCGCCCGCCGTCCTTGGCGTGGACCTGCCGGAACGACACGTCGTGCGACTCCGTCGCGGCGTACAGCTTGACCGGCACGCTGACCAGGCCGAAGGACACCGCACCCTTCCAGATCGCTCGCATGGGGTAAGGATGACCCCATGCGCCCCATGCTCGCCACCAAGGGCACCGCGGTGCCCGCCGGCGAGGAGTGGGCGCACGAGGTGAAGTGGGACGGCGTGCGCATCCTCGCCGACACCCCACGCGCCTCCGGCCGCACGCGGTTCTACTCCCGCAACGGCAACGACGTGACCGTCGCGTGGCCCGACCTGGCCGAGTCGCCGCTCGGCGACCGCGACCTGCTCGTGGACGGCGAGGTCATCGCCCTCAACGAGTCCGGGCTGCCGGACTTCCGGGTGCTCCAGGACCGGATGCACGTGCGCAAGGCCGCCTCCGCCGGCCGCCTCGCCGAGCGGGTCCCCGCGACCTTCATGGTCTTCGACCTGCTCCGGCTCGACGGCGAGGACCTCACCGACCGGCCGTTGGAGGAGCGCCGGGCCCGGCTGCTCGACGCCGGCCTGACCGGCTGGCAGGTCCCGGTGTCGTACGACGACGGGCAGATGCTCCACGACGCCACCCTCCAGCAGGGGCTCGAGGGGATCGTGAGCAAGCGCCGGTCCAGCCGCTACACCTTCGACACCCGCACGCCGCACTGGGTGAAGCTCGCGCACCGGCACCGGCTCTCCTACGTCGTCGGCGGCTGGCGGCCCACCGAGGGCACCGACCGGCTGGGCGCCCTGCTCGTCGGTGAGCCGACGCCCGAGGGGCTGCTCTACCGCGGACGTGTGGGGAGCGGGATCGGCGGCCGCGCGAGCGCCGCACTGACCGAGGCGCTGGCGCCGTACGTGCGGAGCGCCAGCCCGTTCGCCGACGAGGTGCCGCGAGTCGACTCGCTCGGCACCCGGTGGGTCGAGCCGGTCCTCGTCGTCGACGTGGACACCCACCACACCTCGCGGGCGCAGCGGCTCCGGCAGCCGTCGTACCAGGGGCTGCGCCCGGACCTCTCGCCCGAGGACCTCGGCCGATGAGCCCGGCGCAGGACAAGCAGGAGGTCCGGGTCGAGGTCGGGGGCCGGACGCTGCGGATTAGCAGCCTCGACAAGGTGCTCTACCCGGCCACCGGCACGACCAAGGGCGAGGTGCTCCACTACTACGCGCAGGTGGCGCCCACGCTGCTGCCGCACCTGGCCGACCGGGCCGTGACCCGGATCCGGTGGCCGCACGGCGTCGAGGACAGCAGCTTCTACGAGAAGAACGTGCCGCTCGGCGCGCCGTCCTGGGTGCGCACCGCCACGGTGCCGACCACCGGCAGCCGGGGGACCTCCCGCAACGGCGACTCCATCGTCTTCCCGGTCGTCGACGACCTCGCCACCCTCACCTGGCTGGTGAACCTCGCGGCGCTGGAGCTGCACGTCCACCAGTGGACGGTCGGCCGCAACGGCCGGCCCCGCAACGCCGACCGGCTCGTCATCGACCTCGACCCCGGTGCCCCGGCCGGCCTGCACGAGTGCTGCCAGGTCGCCCTGCTGGTGCGCGAGGAGCTCACCGGACGAGGCCTCGCCTGCCGTCCGGTGACCAGCGGGAGCAAGGGCCTGCACCTCTACGCCGACCTCCCGGGCCGGCTGCGGTCGGACGACTCGACGGCCCTGGCCAAGGAGGTCGCCGAGGCCCTCCAGCGGCGCCACCCGCGCGAGGTGACGGCGACGATGACCAAGGCGCGCCGCTCGGGGAAGGTCTTCCTGGACTGGTCGCAGAACGCCGCCTCGAAGACCACCGTGTCGCCGTACTCCCTGCGCGGCCGGGAGCAGCCCACGGTCGCCACGCCGGTCACCTGGGCCGAGGTGGAGGAGGGTGCCGAGGACGTCGAGGGTCTCCGCCAGTTCCGGTACGACGAGGTGCTGGACCGCATCGCCGAGCAGGGCGACCTCTTCGCCGCCGGGTAGCAACCGGCGTGCCCGCGCCGGACCTGCGCTGGTGGGTGAGGCGAGCGTCACCGTCGTCGACGGCCGGTCGTCCGGGTGCGCCCCTATGCTTCCAAGCATGGCTCACCGCGTGTTGGTCGTCGAGGACCAGGAGGACATCGCGTTCCCCCTGGTCCGGACGCTCGAGCGCGAGGGGTACGACGTCTTCTGGGTGGACTCCGGGGAGAAGGCGCTCGTCGAGCTGGTGAGCCGCCCGGCCGACCTGGTCATCCTCGACCTCGGGCTGCCCGACGTCGACGGGCTGGAGGTGTGCCGCCGGGCCCGCGAGGGCGGCTTCGACGGCGGCATCATGATCGTCACCGCCCGCGCCGGTGAGCTCGACCGCGTCGTGGGCCTCGACTACGGCGCGGACGACTACCTCGTCAAGCCCTTCGGGCTCGCCGAGCTGCAGGCGCGGGTGCGGGCGCTGCTGCGCCGCACGGTCTCCTCGCGCTCGACGCCGCCGGTCGCGGGGATGCTGCGGATCGACGTCGCCGCTCGACGGGTCTACTCCGGCGAGGACGAGGTCCCGCTCACCGGGAAGGAGTTCGACGTCCTGAGCATCCTCGCCGCCAACCGCGACAAGGTCGTCTCCCGCGACCGGCTGATGGCCGACGTGTGGGACGAGAACTGGTACGGCTCCACCAAGACCCTCGACGTCACCATCGGACGGCTGCGGCAGAAGCTGGAGAGCCAGGGCGTCTCCGACAAGGTGGTCGCGGTGCGCGGCGTCGGCTTCCGGCTCGAGGGCGCGGCGCCCGGCGCCTGAGCCCCGCGTCTGAGCCCTGTGTCTGAACCCAGCCCGCGTCAGGCCGGGACGGCGAGGAAGTCGGCCACCAGCCGGTTCACCTCGGCCGGCCGCTCGAGCTGCAGGAAGTGTCCGGCGCCGTCCACCATCACGGCCCCGGCGCCGCGGGCCATGGCCGGGTGCAGGCAGCCGTCCTGCGCGCCGTGCAGGAGCAGCGACGGCACGACCGGGGTGCCGGCCCAGGTGCGGTGCCAGTCGCGGTAGGCGCCGCGGACCCGCCACGGCCGGGCGAGGTCGCGGTAGTAGCCGAGGGCGGCCGATCGGTGCTCGGGCGCGCCCAGCGACGCGTGGACCAGCGCGAGGTCGTCGGAGGCGTCGTACCGGGGGCTCCACGTGCGCCACAGGTGGTGCACCAGCCGCTCGAAGAGGCGCTCGGGCAGGGCCGGCAGCTGGTTGAAGGCGATGTACCAGCTCATCCGCGCCTGCCGCGCGAGGGTCAGGGGACCGCCCGACACCGCGGGGAGCGGCGGGACTGCCATGGCGACGACCTTGGCGTACGGCGAGGCCGGGTGGGCCCCGAGCGCGTTGGCCGTGATCGCGCCCCAGTCGTGGCCGACCAGGACCGCGCGCTCGTCGCCCCCGAGGACGTCGTGGACTCCGACGGCGTCGGCCATCAGCGCGGCGACGTGGTGGTCGCCGTCGCGGGGGAGCGTCGAGGGGGCGTAGCCGCGGGTGTGGGGCGCCACCACCCGCCAGCCCCGCTCGGCCAGGTGCGGGCCGAGGTGGCGCCAGGTCCAGGCCGTGTCGGGGAAGCCGTGCAGGAGCACGGCCAGCGGGCCGTCCTCGGGTCCCCAGGAGAGGCAGGAGAGCGTCACGGCGGGCAGCCGCACCTCGACCGTGCGCGGCAGCTGCACGTCGGGTGGGGGCCCGTCGGGCGGGGAGGTCGGCCGGGGCGCCACGGGGTCAGGCTAGGGGTCGGCTCAGGGGTGCGGTAGGGGTGGCGCCAGTGCCGCTCCCGGATGCCGAGGGGGTCCCGGCGGCGGGAGGGTCGGAGACATGATCAGAGTCGAAGCGCTCACCAAGACCTACGGCCCCTACCGGGCCGTCGACGACGTCACCTTCACCGCGGAGAGCGGTCGGGTGACCGGCTTCCTGGGCCCGAACGGCGCGGGGAAGTCGACCACCATGCGGGTGATGGTGGGGCTGACCCCGCCGACGAGCGGGTCGGTCACCATCGACGGCCGCCGGTTCGCCGACCTGCCGAACCCCGGCCTGGAGGTCGGGGTCCTCCTCGACGCCTCGGCGCAGCACGCCGGCCGGACCGGCCGCGAGATCCTCGTCCTCGCCCAGGAGACGATGGGCCTGCCGCGCCAGCGGGTGGACGAGATGCTCGAGCTGGTGAGCCTGACGCCCACCGAGGCCGGCCGCCGGGTGAAGGACTACTCGCTCGGCATGCGCCAGCGGCTCGGCATCGCCACCGCCCTCATCGGCGACCCGGGGGTGCTCATCCTCGACGAGCCGGCCAACGGGCTCGACCCGGCCGGCATCCGCTGGATGCGGGACCTGCTGCGCGGGTACGCCGACCGCGGCGGCACGGTCCTGCTCTCCTCGCACCTGCTCCACGAGATCGAGGTGGTCGCCGACGACCTGGTCGTCATCGGCCAGGGACGGATCGTCGCGCAGGGGACCAAGGCCGAGCTGCTCGCCTCGGCCGGCACGCTCGTGCGCGCCCACGCCGTCGACGACCTGGCCCGGGCGCTGACCGGCTCGGGGCACACGGTGGCCCGGGCCGGGTCCGGCGCGCTGCGCGTCGACGCCGACGCCGAGGTGGTCGGCAAGGTCGCCCACGCCGCCGACGTACCCCTGCTCGAGCTGCGCGCCGCCGACGGCGCCGGCCTGGAGGAGATGTTCCTCGAGCTCACCGCAGAGACCCAACGTGAAGGAGCCCCCGCATGACCGCCGCCACCCTGACCCCGCCGCTGACCCCGCCGCCGCTGGCGGCACGGCCGGCGCCCGCGCCGATCCCGCTGCGCCGGCTGGCGAAGGTCGAGCTGCGCAAGATGTTCGACACCCGCTCGGGGTTCTGGCTGATGGCCAGCATCGGCATCGTCGCGCTCCTCGCCACGGGGGCGACGATCCTGTTCGCGCCCGACGACGCGATCACCTACGGGAACTTCGCGACGGCGATCGGCTTCCCGATGGCGGTCATCCTGCCGATCATCGCCATCCTCCTCGTCACCGGCGAGTGGAGCCAGCGCAACGGGCTGACGACGTTCACGCTCGTGCCGCACCGCGGCCGCGTCGTGCTCGTGAAGGCGCTCGTCGCCGTGGCCGTCGGCGTCGTGTCGATGGCGGTGGCCGGTCTCGTGGGCGCCGGCGGCAACCTGCTCGGGTCGGCGGTCAACGGCACCGACGCCGTCTGGGACGTCTCGGCGCTGGAGTTCTGCTACATCGTGCTCGGCAACGTCCTCGGCCTCCTCATCGGCTTCATGCTCGGTGTGGTGATCCGCTCGTCCGCGGCCGCGGTCACGGGCTACTTCATCTACTCCGCGTTGCTGCCGACGGTCTTCGGGATGCTCGCGCAGTTCCAGGAGTGGTTCGCCGACCTGCAGCCGTGGGTCGACTTCATCTACGCCCAGGGGGCTCTCTTCGGCGGGGAGGTGACCGGGGAGCAGTGGGCCCAGCTCGCGGTCACCGGCCTCGTGTGGCTGGTGCTGCCCACCGCCTACGGCGTCTGGCGGGTGCTGCGGTCCGAGGTCAAGTGACCTGGTGACCTGGTGACGCGGTGGCTCACCCGAATCGTTCGATTGAACGATTCGGGTGGGCCTCGTCGTCGGTACACGTGCGAGGGCCCCACCAGAACCGTTCAACTGCGCGGTTGTGGTGGGCGCGGAACCGGGCCCGGGCCCGGGGTGGGGTCAGGGACGTGCGTGGATCGGCTGAACCTTCGTCGTCGTGGTCGGCGGAGATGAGAAGGTGCCCACGTGGACGTCCAACGGCTGCTCCTTCTCTTGACCTCGCTGCTCCTGGTCCTCACCGGTCCGCCGGCCCTCGCGACGGCCGAGAGTGAGCCCGCGGAGGTGCAGCTGGTGCTCGAGGTGACCTCCGGCGAGACCGACGACGCCTTGGGCGCCCGACTGGAGGCGACGCGGAACGGTGCGCCGGCGTCGGGTCTCACCGTGTCGTTCGAGCGCTCGGGACCGGAGGAGGAGTCCGACCGGGCGATGGCCACGACCGATTCCTCCGGAGTCGCGAGCTGGTCCTTCATGGTGGCCGGCGAGGGTCCGTTCGAGGTCACGGCGACCGTCACGGATCCCGCGGGGAACCGGGTCGGCGCGGCGGGGCCGGTCGAAGCACGTGCCTATCCGCCGACGTCGTGCCGCTGCACCCCGATCAGCCCGTGGCTGAAGGGCGTGGCCGCCGCCAACGGCGACGACCGGCTCGTGGTGTGGTACCAGCCCGGGGGCATCGCCCGTCTGATCCGGAGGGACGACACCGGCCGACGGGAGTGGGTCCGCCGCGGACCGCTGGACGCGAACGGGCGGCGGTCCTTCCGGGTCCGGGACCACAACGACCGGCGCCCGACGACGTACCAGGTCGTGGTCGTCCGCCCCGACGGCGTGCGGACGCTCACCAGGCGCGTGACCGTCCGCTGAGGCGTCGGTCAGCCGCGCTTCGATCCCCGCAGAGCCCTGCACTTTCGGCGACGGCGGTGAGAGGGTGTTCGGCATGGACGTCCGACGCCTGTTGCTGTTGCTGATGCTGCTGCCCCTGGTCATCGCCGGTCCGCCGGCGGCCGCGGCTGGGGGCGAGGAGCCGGTCGCGCTCGACCTGGTGCTCTCCTCCGTCCGTGCGGGGCAGGAGGCGACGGCCACGCTGACCGCCACCCGCGGCAGCGCCGGGGTCGAGGGCCTGGCTGTCGCCTTCGAGCACACCGGGCCCGCTCCGGACGAGTCCGGTTCGGGGAGCGCCACCACCGACGCCGACGGCCGCGCGAGCTACGTCGTCGCGATTCCCGAGGACGCCTCGGGGGAGCTCACCGTCCGCGCGGTCGTGACGGACGGCGAGGGCCGGGTGGTCGGCGAGGCGGGCCCGGTGAGCGGCTGGCCGTCCACGATCGTCTGCCGGTGCGGCCCCGGGCTGAAGGCGAGGAACGTGAACGGCGGCACCGACTGGGTGAAGGTCGGGCGCGCCGAGCCGGGGACCAAGGTCAAGCTCTTCCGTGTCCACGACAACGGTCGCCGCACGCTGGTCCGCCGCGGCACCATGGGTGACCTCGGACAGAAGATCTTCCTGCTGCCGGACCGGGCGCGGCGGCACGAGCGCACCTTCCAGGCGGTCCTCCGGCTGCCGGACGGCATGCGGGGCGTCACCGCGCGGGTCTCGATCCGCTGACCGGGCCGTCGGCTCAGGGGCCGTCCACGCCGGAGACCGCGGACCCGGTGGCGCCGACCGAGGGGCGGTCCGGTGACCCGGGGAAGGTCAGCGGCAGCTCCAACGGTGCGGTGAGCCGGACCGTGACCCGGTCGGTGCGGGGGTCGACGCTCACGGAGTGCCGCAGCCCGGGGTAGCGCTGGTGGGCGCCGACGTCGCGGAGGTAGTCGCGCACCGCTGCCGCCGCTTGGGCGGCGGTCACCTCGAGCCGTCCCTCGGGCACGCCACCGTGGTAGATGTCGACCCCGGTCGCTCCCAGGTCCGCTCCGTGGAGGGCCGCGCCGTCGGCCAGCGTGCTGAGGCCCTGCCGCTGGAGGTACGCCGCGGTGGCGTCGACGACGACCGCCACCGCGATGGCGAGGAAGACGGCGAAGCCGACGATGAGCACGGTGACCTGTCCCTGCTCACTGCGCCGC
The DNA here is from genome assembly GCF_051280745.1 of Nocardioides ureilyticus. Classification (NCBI taxonomy): domain Bacteria; kingdom Bacillati; phylum Actinomycetota; class Actinomycetes; order Propionibacteriales; family Nocardioidaceae; genus Nocardioides; species Nocardioides ureilyticus. The sequence continues at coordinate 31,643 of NZ_JBNCOG010000017.1, forward strand.
CGCACCGGTCACCTCCTGGTACTGCCCGACCGGGACGGTGTGGGTCGCGTCCAGGGCGAAGCTGGGTGCCTGGCCGCCGAGGACGTCCGGCATCAACGGCAGGTCCACCCGTGACTCGACGCGCACGGTGATGACGGACGTGCCGCTGTGGCAGTCGGCGGGGTAGGGGGTGCAGCTGATCCGCAGCGTCAGGGGTGCTTCGGCGAGCCCCTGGTCGGCCAGGGCCTGGCGGGCCACCTGCTCGGCCTGCCGGGACCCTTCCGCGTCGGTCGGGGCGAGCGCGTAGGCGCGGGCGGCCGACCGCGCGGCCGCGCCGACGCCGAAGGCTCCGCGCTGCACCTCGAAGACGCTCAGGACGATCCAGAGCATGGGCACCAGCAGCAGGATCCCCAGCCACGTCACCTCGACGAGGGCGGTCCCGTCCTCGGTCGATGCTGGAGAACGCCGTTGTCCGAGCCGCCTCGTCATGGGGCGGCCTCCGTGCCGACGGGGGAGAGTGGTCGCTCCTCGACGGCCCGGCCGGTGACCTCGAGCTCCACGGTGGGCCCGCCGAGGCCGAGAGCGGGGACGCGGGCGCGAACGGTGATCGCGACCCCCGGCAGGCCGTCGACGAGCACCTGCCGGGCGTCGACGTCGCGGGCGAACCGGCCCGAGATCGCGCCGGTCACCTGCTCACGGGTGAGCGCCGCCCCGTCCGCGGGGCCGCGGCCGGCCGTCGCGGCGTACCGGGCGCCCTCCGAGGCCGCGGCGCTGAGGGTGTTGCGGACGAGGAGGACCAGGGAGACCTGGAGGATGCCGAGGAAGAGCGGCACCAGGACCACCAGCACCAGCACGAAGTCGACGACCGCGGCCCCGCGCTCCCGCGCGACCGCTCCGCCCACTACTGCACCTTGCTCAGCGCGCTGGTCAGCATCTGGGCGAGCTGGCGGTCGGCCACCTGCCAGATGATCGCCACCAGGCCTGCCGTCATCACCGTGACCGGTGGTCGAAGGCTCCTAGGTAAAGCCGAGGCGGCGGGCGGAGCGCTGGCGGGCGCGCGCTTCGCGGAGCCGGCGGAGACGGCGTACGACGAGCGGGTCGTGGACGAGCGCGTCGGCCTGGTCGATGATCCAGTTCAGGCGGGCGTAGTACCGGGTCGAGGTGAGACCGAAGCGCTCGCGGATGGCGGTCTCCTTGGCGCCGGAGTACTTCCACCACTGCCGCTCGAAGTCGAGCATCGCCAGGTCGGCGTCGGTCAGGTGCTCGTCGGTCATCGGTGCCGGCGTCGTCGTGTCGCTCATGGCCGGGAGGCTGCCACCAGGAGCCGACAGTTCGACCCATCGCGGGCCCGTTCCCAGGTACGGTGCCGCCATGAGTACGGACAAGGTGCTGCTGCGCGTGGCGCTCGTGGTGGCTCTCGCACTGGGTGTGCCGTCGATGGTGCTCGGTTACTCCGGCAACCAGGGGCTGGCCAGCATCGGCAACGTTCTCCTCCTGCTGGCGCTCCTGCTTGCTCTGCCCATCGCCGCCGCCGGCGTGATCGTTCGGGTGGCTCGGCGGAGCCGTCGTTCACCTAGCTAGCCGCGGCGACGAGGGTCGCCACCAGTCAGCCGGTCACCGGGAACGACGACAGCGCCCCGCCCACCGTGCTGGTGGACGGGGCGCTCCACGGGTCGGTGGGTCAGCAGTTGCCCCACATGCCGGCGTTCTTCGACTGCGCGGAGGCCTGGGCGGCGCGGTACTTCGCGACTCGCTTGAACGGCTTCCCGCCGTAGACGTAGACCTCGGCGTGGCCGCGCTTGACCTGCAGCCGGTTGACGTCGGTCTTCTTCTTCATCACGTATCGCAGCAGCCGGTTGTACCGGTCCTTGAGGTCCTGGGTCGGGTCGGAGACCAGCAACACCCGGGTCCGACGGGGGAGGATCTTCTTCGCCGACTTCGACGCCTCGGGGCCGCCGCACTGGACGCCGCCGTACACCTCGGGGGTGTCGATCCCGATCATCCGGACGCGGACCTTGGGGCCGCCGGGGATGAGCTTGACGTCGACGGTGTCGCCGTCGATGACCTTCACGACCTTCGCCTTCTGCTTCACCTGTGCGGGCTTGGGCTCGTCGCCGGGCGTCCCGCCACCGCCGCCGCCCTTGTCGGTGGAGCAGGGGCAAGGGTTGGACTCGCAGGCGATGCCGTCGTTGTCGCTGCCGTCCAGGCGGTGCGGGTCGTTCTGGGGGCCGCCGTTGTTGATGAAGAACTCCTGGGCGGCTGCCTGGGTGGCGAAGTCGCCGCAGTCCTTGTCCGCGGCGATCGCTGCCGAGGGCAGGGCGACGAGGCCGGCGAGCGCGAGGAACAGCGCGAGAACGAGCTGCGGGAGGCGGCTGATCACTTCTTCTCGCAGGCGATGCCGTCGTTGTCCCGGTCGAGGGTGCCGTTGTGGCCCTCGGCGAGCTTGTACTGCTTGGTGTTGCGGTAGAAGGTCGTGACCCTCGAGCCGCTGGTCTTGTCGACGGCGCCCTTGCGGCCGACGCCGTGGGGCCACTTCTTGTTGAGCTGGGTGCAGTTGTCGTGGATGCCGGTGGTGTGGGCCTCGGCCGGGATGGTGAGCGCGGTGCCGGCCAGCGCGAGCGCGGTGGCGGCGAGAGCAGCGCTGAGGCGCTTCGTGGTTCGCATGTGGTTCTCCGATTCGGTGGGCGCCTGGCTCGTGGTGGCGCTGCCCTGAGAAGGTAAATCGCTCGAGGAGCGTTCCTCAGCGGAACGGTGAAACCCGCCAGTGCGGCGGGGCGGGCGTCGGTGGCCGGACCTACCGTCACAAGGCATGGGTGCGAGCGACCGGGACCGGATGGACGTGCGGCGGCCGGTGCCGGTGTGGGTGGACCTGTCGACGCGGTTCGACCGGCTGCCGGCTCCGGGGGTCCTGCTGGAGTGGCGCCAGGTCGAGGGGCATCGTGGGCCGAGGTGGGAGGCGCTTACGACGTTCGCTGTCGGTGGCGGGGAGCTGCCGTGGTCGATGGAGACGAAGTGGGTGCGCGAGGCGTGTCTGCTGCCGATGGATCCACTGTTCCCCCCGGGGGCGGGCGTCGACGATGCCAGGGAGCAGTTCCCCTCGCCTGGGTGACAACGAAGGCTTAAGGTGCAGCCCATGCCTGAGATCGACTATGCCTTCCTGGCCGACTTCGCGAAGGTCGAGCCGACTGGCACGCTCACGGTCGTCGGGGCGAGCTACATGTTCGTGAACGCTCCTCAGCTGCCTACTGCCCACCGTCTGGCGATCGCAGGTCGGATCCGAGCCAGGGCGGACGACGGGACCGTGCCCATCCGTATCACCATCGCAGGTCCCGAGGGAACGTTCGAGATCGCCACCGAGGGCGAGTTGGACTCATCCACCGCGGAGCCCTACGGCGATGGCTATGTCGGGCTTCTCTTCGCTCTCGACCTGCAGGTGCCGCTGCCGGCTGCCGGTACCTACTGGGTTGAGGTGATGCTGACTGGCAGCGATGACCGTCGCCGTCTCGCTTTCGAGGTCCGCCACCGCGGGCCGGAGGCATGAAGTTACAGATCCGAGGACACCCTCGGAGACGGATGACGCAGCGGAAGATCAGCGAGGCCGACATCGAGTCGGCGATCACGAACGCTCACACCACGATCGGAAATGATTCGGCGGTCACCTACGTTGGGCCAGGTGTGAGCGGCGAAGACTTAAAGGTTTGGACACTGCCGCCCGGGTACGTTGACGGGACGACTACAGTCATCGTCAAGTCAGCAGCTTGGAAGAATCAGGAGGACCCCGCATGAGCATCGCCATCGAGGTGGACGCCGCTCTGCATGCCGCCTACATCAGGCTGTCGGACGACGAGGTTGCACGGACCGTCGAGTTCAGCGACCTCATCATGGTCGATCTCAACGAGTTCGGGGTGGCCGTTGGTATCGAGTTACTGGACGAAGGGGCGGTCCTGCCCTTCACGGAGCTTGTCAACGACTTCCACGTGCACAGCGACGTCGTCGAGATCCTTCGGCTCATCCGGCCGAGCGTCTCCTCGTACTTGAAGTTGACGCAGGGCAACGATGGCACTTCTGAGGTTCGGAGCGCTGCGGTCGTCTGACGTCTGTCCCAGAACGCCCCCTCCCACGACGTCGTGGGAGGGGGCGTTTCTCTCTGGGCCTCAGAGTGTGCCGACTGTCAGCCCGGGATGCTGTGAGGGTCGTTGCCGTAGCTGTTGCGCGCACCGATCCGGCCGTCGAGGTCGCGGATGAGGTGCTCGACCTGCCGATCCATCGCTTCAGCGCGGCCCTCGGCCACGGCTGTCTCCTTGATGTCGTACTCGCCAGCCAAGGTCTCGTGACCCTCGATCCGGTTGCGCCACTTCCCGTCCTCGTGGAATGTCTCCACGTCTCCTTCGGGCATGGGTCCTCCTGGTGGGTGGGATGAGCGCGCGGCCTCGCCTGGTGCTCATCCCCGAACCTGGGCGGGGTCGCCGCGCGTCGCGGTTGCAGGTGCCCGGGCTAGCTGGTCGGCATACGCCAGCCGCAAGGCGAGGGCTTGGGGGCTGGCTAGCTCGCTCGTCTCTGGCGTGCTGCCGCGCCGACGAAAGGGTTGGCTGTCTTGTGCGGTGGGGCACCGATCGAGCGGTCGGCCGTCTCGGCATGGGCTGGGCGTGGTCCGCGAGGGCCGTGGTGATGATCGAGGCCGTGCTGCAAAGCGGGGCAATCCTCCTCACATGCTGCGTGGCCTAGACCACGCCGAACTGGCGTGGCCTGCTCGCCCTCGTCTCGTTGCACCTGCGTCAAGAGGCCCGCCAGGGCCTGACGAGCGCGACGAACCTCGGGAGACGCGCATGCAGTCCGGAGTGACGACCACGGTGGTCGCCGAATCCGCGCTGGTCACCGTGACCGGCGAACTCGACATAGCCCTCGCGTCCACCCTGCGTGCCGATTTCCAGGGGGTCCTGGAGCAAGGTGTGGAGACGGTGCTGTTGGACATCAGCGGCGTGACCTTCGCCGACACCGCCGGTCTGGACGGACTGCTGTGGTGCAGGCAGAGGGCCGTCGGCGTGGGGGTCGGGTGCGGGCTGACCACTCCACCGCCGGCACTTCTCAGGCTGATGCAGGTCGCGAGGGCTGCCTCGATGAGTCGGGGCCCGCGGCTGTTCCGTCTGGTCCGCCGCCGCGCCTGAGTGACCGTTGGCCCACCTGCGGCCGGGCCTGCCTACCCGCGGCGGACGTCCTCGGCGAGCACCCACACGCCGGCGACCTGCATCCTCGGGTCGCCGACCCGGACGTAGACGTGGGTCTTCGTCCACCGCTGAGCGGTGCCAGGCAGGAGCTCTTCGCCATCGTGCTCGAACACCAGTCGGACGCGGACGGGGATCGGGTGCTCCTGGTCCTTGATGCCGCGGGCGTGGGGGCCGTCGTCGTCCTTGAGCGGCCAGCTGGTGTTGAGGACCTGCTGGATGCCGTCGATGCGGCGGCGGGACTCAACCACGGTGGGCGCGCCACCAGGAGGCGAGCAGTGCCGTGCCGGCGACGAAGGCGGTGACGACCAGGAGCCACTGCAGGGTGACGGGCATCTGCCGAGCGTAGACGCGACGAAGCCGCCCCGCCTCCCAGCGCGTGGCGGGAGGCGGGGCGGCAGTAGCGGTGGCGGTCAGCCGAACACGGACCGCCTGTGCAGCAGCATACGGACAGCGACGGCCGGCGCGGCCTGGCCGATGAGGGAGCCGACGCCGAGGCAGAGCACGGCGAGCGCGCGGCGGCTCATGGCTACCGAATCCCGGGCAGCGCGCCGAGGAGCGCGAGCAGCAGCAGGACGGCCACCACGGCGAGCACGATAGTGGCCAGTCGCGCGTCGGTGGCGCCCCGCTCGTCTCGCTCCGGCTGGGCCGCGAGGAAGGGCACGAAGCGGCGGAGGAAGGCCTCGACCTCCGGGATGGCCATGACGCGGGTAACGGCCGCTGCCGCGCCGAGGGCCACGACGACGAACGGAACGCCGTCCAGGTCGTAGCTGGTGGCCTCCTCGACGCCGCCGGCGATCAGGGGCGCCAGTGCGGCCAGACCCACCAGGGCCTGGAAGACGGTCCGGACGGTCGCGCGCCAGGGGCGGCGGACCTGGGTGGCGGAGGTGGTCATCGGTTCTCCTTCTTGCGGCGGGGCACCTTCACCCGGGCGGCGACGGCGCGGTGGTTGGACGTGCGCTTCTTGAGCGGGATCTGCTTCGAGGCGAACCGGAGCTCGCCGGTGATGAAGTGGGCGTCGACGTGGTGCACGCGCACCCGGGCCTGCAGCCGGCGGGCCATCGGCTGGGGCGTCTTGGTGTTGGCGTCGGTGGCCAGCCACACCGGGAGCGGGGACTGACGGATCCACTCGCCGAGGGCGGCGTCGTACTCCGGCCACCGCTCGCGCTCGCGCAGCGGGTGGCGGTGGGACGTGGCCAGGCGGACCTGCTGCCGGGAGCCCCAGCCGCCGACCACGACGTCCTGCCACGCGACCCCGCGGGCGAGGATCCCGCCGCCGGCCGGGGTGAGCTGCTGGTAGCCGTGGCCGAACCGCTGCGGCTCGTCGACGCCCTGCCCGATCGGCTTGACCTGGCGGCTGTCGTAGATGACGGCGACACCCTCACTGGCCTCGGTGCCCATGCGCTGCACGACGCCGTACCGGCCGGGGAGGTCGTCGGCGTAGTCGCGGCGCTTGCCCTCCTGCACGCCGATCCAGGCGGGTCGACGGCGGCGGAGGGTGGGCCAGACGTCGCTGGCGTGGTTGGCGAAGTCGTCGTTGAGTGTGACGCCCTCGATGATCCACCGGCGCAGCAGCCGCCACGGGTTCATCGCTTTGGCAGCCGGTCGAGCGTGGCGTTGATCTGCTTGCGGACGGCCTTGAGGTCGTCGATCTCGGCGTGCGCCTTGACCCGCTTCGGGTCGGCGTCGTCGAGCAGGGCGATGGCCTGTGAGACGGTCTGCGTCGACTCCACGAGGCGGTCGCGGGCGCGGGTGATCTTGTTCCGCACGGGCTTCGGCTCCGGCTTCTCGAAGGTGGCCCGGTACTCGGCCATCGTGAACACCGCGGGCGGCACCGGCCGGTGTGAGTCGTCCTCGAGGTTCGAGACCAGGCCGTCACGGCGGGCGTCGTACATCGCGATCTGCCGGAAGCCGGAGTCGGCGATGCCACGGCGGTTCTCCCGGAACTCGAAGATCAGGCCGACGTGTAGGTGGCCGGCCCAGACGCCGGGCCGGTACTCGCGGTGCCAGCCGATGAAGCCGATGTTCTTCAGCACCCGCAGCTTGTTCTCCGCGTCCCACTCGGCCAGGTCGACCATGCGGCCGTCGACGTGGGTGCCGGCCGACGCCTTGGCGCCACCGATGCCCTGCAGGATGGTGAGCTCGTAGCCGAGGCGTGCCTCGGCGATCTTCAGGGCGGCGATCGTGGCGTTGTCGAGCAGCTTCCCGCGGAAGATGCTGTGGCCGTAGGGATCGGGGATGGTCATCGTGCCTCCTTCTGGGCAGGGGTGGTCGCCGCCGGACACGAGTCGTGCGAGGCGGACGCGGAGCGAGACGGTCAGGGCTGCGGCTCGTCGCGGTCGTCGGAGCCGGGCGGCAGCTCGTGCGGGTGGGGGAGCATCCGGTCGAGGGCGGTGCGGGCCGCGATCTGCGCGATCTCGCTGTGGACGACCCGCTGGAGGGCGATGAACGAGTCGGTCAGGGAGTCCAGCTGGGTGCGGCACCTGGCGGCCTGCTGCACGACCTCACGGCGGTGGGCGTCACGCTGCCGGTCGATCGCGTCGTCGAGGTCGTTGTTCTCCCGACGCAGCCGCAGGTTCTCCTCACGCAGGTCCCGTTCGCCGGCCTCGGCCATCTCCGCGCGGAGCCGGACGGCGTTGAGCGCCTGGGCGGTCTGGTCGAGCTCCCGCTTGTCCTCAGCGGCCGCGTCGGCCGCGGCCTGCTGGCGGGCCTGATCGCGCTTGCCGACGATGTTCAGGAAGAGGCCACCGACGCCGACGATGCCGCCGACGATGGCGGTGATGATCCCGGCGAGGGAGGGGTCGATGGCGAGTGGGTGCAGCATCGGCGCGGTCACCCGCCCGGGGTTTCGGCGTACTCCCTGACGAACCGTTCGAAGGGTGAGCGCATCGGCTGTGCGCAGACGACCAGGTCCTTGAGCGTGAGGGCGGTGAAGATGATCGCCCCGATCAGGGTGACGACGCCGCCGACGAAGAACCCCATGAAGAACCCCACCGCCCAGAACGACGACGACATGGCGGACATGACGAGCGCGACGCGGGCGTGGTTCTCCGCGCCCCGGGAGGCGGCGTAGAGCAGGTGGCCGCCGCCGATCAGGGACAGGAGCCCCCACAGCCACATCGGCAGCATGGCGGTGATGACCTGGTAGGCGTCGGCGGTGAAGTCGGCCGGGCAGGCGAGGACGTAGACGCCGACTGCGAGGTGCCGTGCGCCGGCGATACCGAGGTAGCCGCGTGCCCGCCATGTCATCACGTCCGGTGGGACTGGGGGAAGCACTCGTGAGGGGGTCATGGGCGTCTCCGGTGCATGGGTCCTCCCGTGCTGTGGTGTTGTGGAGCGCCCTGATGGCACATGTAGTGAAGGCTCAGTGCGGCTCCGTGCTCTTCCGGCCGTCTCCGGGCGTTGGACTACCTAGCCGGTGATCGTGCGGGTGGCCCGTCGTGGCCGATCGGACTACTTCGGGGGAACCGCCGGACGCGGTCTGCTGGTTGGCTTTACCTTCGCTAGCGGAAGAAGGGGGGCGGGCCGTGCACAACATCGAGCAGGTCAGCAACGGCAGCGTCGAAGACAAGTTCTGGTATTTCTCCGACCGCTGCGACTGCGGCTGGAGGGGTGAGGTCCTCCGCCAGAGCCAGAGCGAGGCGCTGGCGGCACAGGCTGCTGGGCGTCGGCAGCACTTGGCCAACGCGGCGCTGGCACCGGGCGGAGCTGCAGCACGAGGCTCGACCGGCAGCAGTGGGAAGCTGGCCGGTGCGGGGCTCGTGGTCCTGCTCCTAGCCATGGTGGGCATGTGCACGGGCGCCATTGACGCGAGTCCGTCCTGCGGCGACGTCTCCCACTACTCCGACGAGGCATACGACGCAGGCCAGCAGACGTTCGACGAGGACTCGATGAACGACTATGTCAGCGCGCAGCGTGACCTCGCCGCCGCGGAAGCGGACTGCGCCGAGGAGGGGGAGACACCCGAGTACTGACCTGTGTCCGCGTCCCTGCCGGCCGACGAAGTTCGCCGACGCTGCGGTCGGCTCCGCGCCTCTGGCGCCTCGTGGTCTACGTCTTCTCCGGGAACCACCTCAGGGTCCTGATCAGATGGTGAGGAACGGCAGGGGCGGGTAGGCGCGAATCTGGGCCTCGGTGCCGGAGACGTAGGTGAACCGCTGCCAACTGGTGGTCAGGCGGCGGTGTCGGGTGATCGCCAGCGGTGGGTTCCTGCCGTTGGCGCCGGTGTTGGTCTCGGCGCCGGTGTAGAGGTCGCCGGAGAACGCGCCGAGGAGCTTCGCCTGGCTGGCGTCCACGCCGGGTGCGTTGGGGATGAGCCGCATCCGGGCGCAGATGGCGATGGCGCCGCCCTGGGGGAACAGCAGGCGGGGCCAGAGGCCGGAGTAGTACCAGTGGGCGATGGACTCGGCGCTGGGTGAGCCGTCGGCGTTGGCCATCAGGGCGACGTCGAAGGAGTGCCCGCCGTCGGCCTCGACGCGCCAGTGGGTGCCTTCGACCATGGTGGTGGTCTTGGAGAAGGTGGCTCCGGCCCAGTAGCCGCCCTCGAAGTTCTTGATGTCGGCCACTGTGCCGCGGACCTGCTGCCAGGCCGAGGCGCCGGCGGCGAGGTGGTAGACCTTCGGGAGGTCGACGTGGACTCGCACCCGGCGCTCGCCGGCGCCGGCTCCGTCGGGGACGACCTGGCCCCAGATGTTGTGGTAGCGGTAGTCGACGCCCTCGAAGCCGGGGTTGGTGGTGTCGTAGGGGACCGGGCCGGGGCGGGCGCCGTGGTACCAGTCGTAGGTCTGGTTGACCCCGCCGAGCGCGGCTTCGTGCTTGCCCCAGGTCGGGAACCGGCCATCGGTGCGCAGCGGGGCGCCGTACTGGTTGTAGACCACCTCGTCGAGGGGGTTGGCGACGACAACCGGGGGCGGCGGGGTCCAGTCGCTGCCGACCGTCGTGCCGTTGGCTGCGACCGCGACGACCCGGATGGCGTGGGTGTAGTCGCGGCCGGAGACGGCCTGTCGGTACAGCCACGAGCTGTTCGCGGGCACGCCGGTGGCCTTCCGCTTCTCGCCAGCTCCGAGGCCGTCGTCGACGTAGACGTCGTTGTAGGAGGTCGGCTCCTCGTCGACGGTGGGTGTCGGGTTGTTGATGGTGACGAGGAGCGCGCCCCGGGTCGGGTCGGGGGTGAGGGCGAGGGACGGGACGGGCGGGATGTCGAAGGAGACCAGGACACGGGCCGAGCCCCAGTTGGACCACAGACCGCTGTGCTTGATGCGGACCTGCAGGTGCTCGGGGCGCCCGTTGGTCGGGAACTCGACGCGCCGCGTACGGGTGCTGGCGTCGTTGATCTGGCCGCTGTCCCAGTGGACGGTGTTCGGGTCTGGTGTGCCGGCCGCGTCGGCGACGCGGCGCAGCTGGTACGCGCTCTGGTTGGGGGTCGACCAGGTGACCGTGGCGGCCTGGTCGACGTAGGCGCCGTTGATGGGCTCGGTGATCGCCGGGGATCCGGGCTTGTCGGCGACGGTGAAGAACCCCGAGGGTGACCACGGCCCGACAGCGCCGAGGGAGTCGTAGGTGCGGACCTGCCGCTCGTACTCGCCGGCCACCAGCGACCCGGCCGGGAAGTCGTAGAACTGTTTGGGGTTCCCGACGTAGACGTTCGTCCACGTGGCGCCGACGTCGCGGATCCGGTAGCGCAGGTCGAACGCGGACTGGGAGTCGCCGGTGTCGGGGTCGGAGAAGGTGTGCGCGGCGCGGTTGGTGACCGCCCGGTCGACGACCTCACCGCCCGCGAGGGTGGTGAGGATCGGGGCGTTTGGAGCGGTGTTGGGGTCCGCCCGTTGCACGTCAGCGATCGCGCTACCGCTGGTGAGGCTGATGCCGCCGATGAAGTAGAGAGCGCCGTCACCACCTCGTGCAGCTGCGGCGTCAGGAGCGGCGGGGGCAGTCGCGAGCACGGACCAGACGCCGGTGGCGGGGTCGAACTGTTCGGTCCATCCGGCGCCGATGGCGTAGACGCGGCCGGCCGTGTCCGATGCTGCCGTGAGCCGGGCACGGGCGTTGGGGACGCCAGGGAGGTCGCTCCAGACGCCGGTGTCGGGGTCGAACCGCTGGACGCGGTTCGTGGCGGCGATGCTGTTGGTGCCGCTGATCGCGTAGATGCGGCCTTGCCCATCGGTCGCGGCGGCCAACGCGGTTCGTGTACTGATGCTCGGAAGCGTTGTCCACTGCCCGGTCGAGGGGTCGAACCGCTCGACGGTGCCGTAGTAGTTCGAGCCCGCTCGACCACCGATGGCGTAGATCCTGCCTTCAGCATCCGCTGTCGCGGCCAGTCCTTCGCGGACGGTAGGGAGGCTGGCGAGGGTCGTCCACTGTCCGGTCGAGGGGTCGAATCGCTCAACCTTGGTGGTCAGGACGTTCCCGGTCAGGCCGCCGATGGCGTAGATCCTGCCCTGGGCGTCCGCGGCCGCGGCGAACTTGCGCCGGGCGGTCGGCATGCTCGCGAGGGTGGACCACTGGCCGGTGGCCGGGTCGAACCGGTAGAGGGTGCCGTAGGTGGTGGACCCGATCTCGCCGCCGATGGCGTAGACCCGTCCCTGCATGTCGGTGGCCGCGCCGAGCGCCGCGCGGGCGGCTGGCAGCGGTGCGACGTTGGCCCAGGTGATCGGCATCAGCCGTGCACCCCTTCCTGAGTCCGACGGCTCAGCACTTCGCCTAGGTGCGCGAGCGAGCGCAGGTCCTCGGAGGTGGGCGTCCATCCGTCGTGGTCTTCGACGAGGAGCACGCGGCCGTCGTCGGTGCCGGCCAGGTACACGGCGCCGTCGGTGAGGACCGCGAGCCAGTCGTCAAGGTCGACGTGGACGACCGTGAGCGTGGTGGCGTCGAGTGGGGCGAGGCGGGTGGCGATGGTCTGGCACACGATTCCGACGAGGGTGTCGCGCATCTGCTGCTCGAGCTCGGCGGCGCGTGCGCGGGCTTCTTCGAGGGCCGCCGCGGCGGCTTCAGCGATCGTCGACATCAGCGACTCCTCACGTTCGGTGGTCACGACTCGACGCCCTGGACGAGCGGCGGCAGCGGGTTGCGGATGGTGACGGTGACGCGCTGGCCGATCGAGTAGGACGCGGCGTCGAGGGCGTTCGCGAACGAGTCCGTGGTGGCGCCGTCGACCACGACGCGCAGCGGGGCGGCGGAGGTGACGGTGGCCTTGGCCTGCGTCTCGACCGGGTCCAGCGGCGGGGCGGGGGCCCCGCCGAGCTGGAGGTCGCCGGGGGAGCCGTCGAGGTTGATGGTCCACGACGCGGCGGCGATCTTCTCGGATTCGCCTGCGTCGGTGAACTGGAAGACGTCGTCCTGCTCCATGATCGGTAGCGGGTCGGTCTCGAGGCTGATCGTCCGGACTGCGGCCATATCGGCGGCGCGGATCTGGTCGCCCTGCGCGACGAGCGCGGCCTGGTCGGCGGCGTCGAGGCGGCGGAACTTCCAGATGGTGCGGCCGAGCGCGTCGATCGAGTTCGGTCCCTCCGACTGGTTCGCGGCCGGCGTGTAGATCCCGTCGCCCTCGGTCGGGGTCGTGTCCATGTTGGTGCGGGCGAAGCGCCAGGCGTTGGCGATCTCACCCGTCTCGACCGTCAGCGTGCGCTCTTCGCCGACGAGGTTGGTGGCTTCGTCGCTCGTGTCGAGCGTCCACTCGACCGGCCGCACCGCGACGTCCTGGTACGGGCGGGAGCGGATGTTGCCGCCGTCGTCCATCCATGGGCGGGTGTAGCCGATCTCGGCGAGGAGGTCGATCATCATCCGCAGCCACGACGTCACCGGGTCGGTCACCGCCCACACGCGCGTCGCCGGCACGGTCGTGGACTGCAGCGTCCCGTCGAGCAGCAACCGGGCGCCGATCCCCGAGGCGTCGACGATGGCCTGCAGCGCCGAGAAGTACGTCGTGCCGGACGTGACCACCCAGGTGTCGGCCGGGCCGGTCTGCAGCAGGGACAGGAGGTCGTAGCCGGTGACCTCGAAGGTGGGCGGCTCTTCGCCGCGGCGGGTGTCGGGGGTGGTGAGAACGAAGACGCCGAGGTTGAACCGGGCGGACTCGACCTTCGGCTGGGTGGTCCGGGTGGTGATTTGCTCGCGGCGCACGCTGGTGGAGGCGTGCGGGGTGCCGGTCCACCAGTAGGCGTGGGTGTCGGTGTCGGCGGTGTCCCCGTCGAGCGGCGAGGACGGGATCGGCTGGTCCGAGATGACGGCGTCGCTCACGATCGCCGTCGCGCCTGCGGCCGGAGGGCCGCCGCCCGGCAGCGCCCAGACCATCGCCACGTCGAGACTGCCGGCGGGGACGTCGCCGGTCAGGGTCCACGTCGCGGTCACCGTCTGCGGTGCGCCGGTGCCGGCGATCCTGCGGGTGCCGCTGTGCCAGTTGCCGCTGTAGTAGACGTTGCCGTCTCGCCGGTGCACGTCCACAGCGAAGACGTGTCCGACGGGCACCTGCACCGTCATGGCCACGTAGACGGTCTCGCCGACACGCCATGCCCGGGAGGACTGCCGGGAGAAGGCATACGGGGTGCTGTTGCCGGGGGCGACCGAGGTGATCGCCTTCGCGCCGGACCGCCACGGAGAGTCGACTACGCCGCCCGACGAGATGGCCCATCCGGCGCCGGTGGCGGGCTGGGGGTTCGGGCACCAGTTGGTGATGTGGTGTCGCTCCACCGTCCGCCGCAGTGACTGCGACGAGCCGGCCGACCCCAGCCAGGCGTAGTCGTACATCGCTGCGCCTGGGGTGTTGCCGTCGAAGTAGTTCGGTGGCGCATCGGCCGTCTGCGCCACGAGCGGCTCCCGCACGAGGATCGACGAACCGGCCGGGCCGGAGACGTCGACGAAGCGGTACGTCGCGTCGAAGCCGGTGCGTGCAGTCGTGCGGATCACCGTCTCGGCTCCTGGCTGCAGCAGAGCTGAGCCGGCACCGATGTCCCCGAGATCGGCGTGCACGGTGACGGCGGTCGGGCCGTTGTTCGCGACGCGCACGGACGCGCGGTAGGGGACACCCTGAGTGAAGCGATCGAGCGGCACGTTGAGGCGTGCCCCGTGGTTGTTCGTCGCTGGCGCGACCTGCGTCCACGTCCGCCCGCCCCACGAGACGTTCGGGGTCACCGTCGACGAGCCGAGTGAAACCCACACGAGGTCCGGGCTCACGATGTTGCGGAGCTCGCCGGTCACCCGGTCGGGCACCGGCCGGTGCGCCACCACCACCTCCGAGCCCACCCGCCGCGAGAACTCCATGTACGGCCGCACCCGATCCCGGCCCCACACGAGCTCCCGCTGCAGCGCCAGCCGACACGACGCATGGACCGCGTCCCGGTTGTCCCACGACACCGACCCAGACACCAACGCGCCCTCGGCGTCCCGCTCCAGCACAGCCGAGATGTCCTCGACGACCGCGTTCGCCCCGTCGAGCAGCTCCAACCCAGCCGTCACCGAGACCGACGGCGCCGTCAACAGCCCCCGCACCGCAGCGGCCGTCAGGTGCCCGCGCGGCGCAGCAGCCAGCGGCCGCACTCAGACCTCCTCGGAGAAGTCGGCCTGCTCCACGACGAGCTTCACGTCGACCCGCTCCCTCGTCCACGTCGCAAGCTCCCGCGGCAGGGTCAGGTACGCGCCATAGAACTTCGTGCCCACGTGGTCGCGGATGCACAGCAACTCCCCGACGTTCCGACGCAGCCACGCCCCCTGCTCAGGGGTGCACCCGGGCAGCGTGAGCGCGTAGGACTCGTAGGCATTCACCCCGCGGCGGATCAGCCGCCGACGGTTCGCGAGCTGGCGGATCTCGACACGCGGGTCGGTGGTAAGGCTCAGCCCATCACCGACCTTGGTGAAGACGCACACGTCGTCCGGGTCGACGGCGACGTTGAGCCAAATGGCGCAGAGGTACAGGCCCGCACCTTCGGGCAGCGGAGCCGCAGCGGCCGGCATCAGGGCTTGCCCTTCCGGTTGTTCTCGGCCTGCTTGCGCGGGATCGCCCTCACCGCGGCGGTGAGCTGGCGAATCTGCGGCTCCAGCGCCCGGATGCCATCGGCGGCGCCGTCGCGGACCTGCTGGCCGAGGATCGCGGCCTGCGCGTTCAGGACCGTGAGCGTGGCGTCGACGACCGCGAGCGCGTCGTTGGTGACGTCGATGAGGCCGGTCAGCTCGGCGTGCTGCTGGCCGTACACCGCCTGCGTCGCCTGCGCAGCGACCACGGCCGCCGACCCCTCCCGGGCGGCGAAGAGCTGCTCGTAGTAGTCGACCTGCGCCTCCGACAGCGCCGCGAGCTCCGAGGCGGTGGCGAAGTCCCCGGACGCCGCGAGCTGCTGGTACAGCCCCCCGAGCGCCCCCGTGGTGTCCAGGCCCTTCTCCTCCAACAGCGCGAGCGCCTCGGTCATCGCCTCCGCCGCGGCGGTGTCGGCCAGCAGCGTCTCCTCGAGCGCAGCCAGCCCCGTGACCGTCTTCTCGATCGGCTGGGACTGCGCCTCGACCGCGGCGCGCATCTCGGCGATCTCCCCGATCAGCCGCGACGCCTCCGCGGCCGCCGCCACGCTGTCCCCGGTCGACGACGACCGCAGCTCGACGAGCCGGGCCTCGGCCGTCGACAGCCCGGCCACCAGGCCTGCGTCCGGCGTCCCCGCGACAGTCTCGGTGCGGGAGCCGTCGAACGGGTTCGACAGGAACTGGTTGGCGACCGAGTCGGCGTACGACGCCATCGTCCGGTTCAGGTCGTCGAGCTCACGCTGCTGCTCGGCCAGGGACTCCACGAGCTGCTCGCGCTGCTCGGTCTCCCGCGCGATCGCGGCGTTCGTCCGGTCGAGCTCCCGGGCCGCGCCCATCATGTCCTTCGCCCAGTCCCGCAATGCTCGCGTCCAGTTCCCCCCGGCGTCGACGACGTCAGCCCGGAACTGGTTGATCTCCGCGCGCATCCCACCGGCGACCGTGGTGGGCCGGTCGTCGGGGACCAGCCCGTCGAGGGAGAACCCGGAGCCGACCTCCCGCAGCGCGTTCGCCTTCTCCCGGGCGGCCTGCCGGTCCTCGCGCTGCTCGCGCTTCCGCAGCAGCCGCAGCTCCTTCTCGGCCGCCTCCAGCTGCAGGTTCGCGATCCGGCGGTCGATGCCCTTGAGGCGGTCCTTGCCGTCGGCGTTGAGCGACCGGCGCAGGTCGCGCAGCTGGCGCATCATCTCCGCGATCGCCAGCTGGTCCTCCAGCGACCGGCGGTCACCATCGGTCGACGACGCCGGGCCCATCCAGCCCACGCGCGGGCCCGTGGTCGGCCCGCCATCGGCGAGCCGGCGGGCGTTCATCGCGAACATCGTGTCGAGGCCATAGTGGTCCACCGCGGCGGCCGACATCATGAACTCCCCGTCGGACGCCAGGATCGGCACCGAGTCGGACGTCTTCGTCCCGGGGCCGACGATCGGGCCGCCAGCGGCCTTCTTGCCGTACACGAAGTCGGTGATCGAGCGGACCGTCTTGATGTACGTCGTCGCCGTGTCCCCGTCGAGGGCCGCGAGCTCTGCCCGCACGCCCCGGATCGCACCAGAGGCCTGGTCGTTCAGCAGCGCGAGCGCCTGCGCCTTCGTGAGCCCGTAGGTGTCGATCAGCCCCTGGACCGTCTTGATCTTCCCCGACGCCACGTCCCGCAGCGCCGCATCCGCCGTCTCGGTCGTGAGGCCGTAGTCGTCGAGCTGCCCCTCGAGCCGCTCGAGCATCCGGGCGGCCTTCGATGCGTCGACGTCCAGGTCCGCGTCGGGCACCCCGCCGACCGCGTCGGTATACCGGTTGATCTCCCGCTCCCCGCGACGCCAAGCGCGGTTCGCCCGCTCGATCTCCGCGTCCGAGGCGTTGGCCAACTGCCGCAGCCGCATCGCCCCCTCAGGGCCCGCCTCCTGCAACGCCCGGACCAGACCCCCGCGGACGCCCTCCTCGGCGGCCTTGATGGCGTTGCGACGGAAGTTCTCCAGCGCGTCGGCCTGCTCCTCCAGCTGGCTGATCCACCCGTCGAGGGAGACGTCGGCGTCGTTGAGCCCCTCACCGAGGTTGAAGAACTCCATGGCCGCCTCGCCGGCCGCCTTCCGCGACTCCCGCAGCGCCTCGGTCATCTGGTCGACCCCACCGGCGGCGCCACCCGTGGACGCCCCAAGGTCCTCGGCCGCGTCCGCTGTCCCGCCCAGCTCGTCGGCCAACAGTCCACCGCTGATGCCGTCGAGAATCCCGAGCATCTCCCCAGTCGCGCCCTCCGCGTTCCGCACCGCAAGCGCGTAGGCGTCGAAGTACTTCGCCGACTCCTCCGCTGACAGACCGGCGTCAGCGACGAGCTGCTCGAACAGCTCGAGCGCCTGCGCCTCCTCGCCGGTCTCCACGAGCTGCGCGAGCGCCTGGTCGACCTGCTCGACGTTGTCGGCGTACTTGTCCAGGGTCGAGTCGCCGAAGAGTCCGAAGAGCGTGACCGCCTCGCCCGCGTCGATCGCGTTGGTCCACGACGTGAGGTCCTTGAGGTTCTCGACGACCTGCTCGACGTCGCCGACGACCTCGCCGCGGCCGAGCGCTTCGAGGGCGCGGTCGAGGTTGGCCGAGTCGATGCGACCGATCCCGTCGGCGAGCGCACCGACGGCCATGCCGACGGCGGCGATACCGACAGCGGTCTTCGCGATGGTCGCGAGGCGGCTGCCGGCCCGCTTCCCGGACTCGCCGAGACCGTCGAGGTCCGTGGCCGCGGTGCGGGACGTGCCGCCCAGAGCGTCGAGCGCAGCCCGGGTGTCGGCCACCCCGCGGACGACCTTCGACCCGAACCATGCGCCGCCACCGAGGATGGCGGTGATCGCGAGGAGCTTGGTGACGACCCCCTGCATGGCGGGCGGCATGTCGTTGAAGATGTTGACCGCCGTCGTAGCCCCCTGCACGAGGTCACGGAGGAACCCCTGCGAGTCGGTGCCAGCGCCGATCAACGCCGTCTCCAGCGACCCGGTGAACTCCTCCCAGTCGCCGGCGAGGTTGTCGAGGCGGATCCCGGCCGTCTCGGCGGCGTACCCGGAGTCATTGACCTGGTTGGTCCACTTCTCGATGCCCGCGGCGCCGTTGTCGTAGATGATCGCCGCCGCCCGGACGGCGTCGGACCCGAAGATGGTCTCCAGGGCCATCGCCCGCTGCTCGTCGGTCAGGTGACCGAGGCCCCGCTCGAGCTGCCCGGCGAGCTGCGTCATGCCGACGAAGTTGCCCTGGGCGTCGAAGGCGTGGATGTTGTACTGCTCCATCGCCGACGCGGCCTTCTCGCTGTTCGGCGTCAGCGCGGCCAGCATCGTCTTGAACGACGTGCCAGCGTCAGAGCCGAGGAGCGACTGCTCGGCCATCGCCGCGAGCGCGCCGGTGGTCTCCTCGAGGGTGAGGCCGGTCTGCGCGGAGACGGTGCCGGCCTGCTTGAGGGCCATGACCATGTCCGAGACGTCGCCCTGGGCCTTGCCGGCAGCCGCGGCGAGGAGGTCAGCGATGTGCGGTACCTGCTCGCCCTCGAGGCTGAACTGGGCCATCGCGCCGGCGGCGGCCTCGGCGGCGTCGGCGACCTCCATTTCGCCGGCGGCCGCCAGATCGAGCGCACCCGCGAGACCCCCGCCGAGGATCTCCTGGGTCTCCACGCCGGCCTTCGCCAGGTTCTCGATGCCGGCCGCCGCCTCGGAGGCGGAGAACGCGGTCTCAGCGCCCGCATCGATGGCTGCGTCGCGGAGGAGCCCCATGTTGTCGGCGGTCTCGTGCGTGGCTGCCTGGACCGCCGACATCTGCTTCTCGAAGTCGGCGGTCGTCAGGACGATCGCGCCGAGCCCGGCAGCGGCGGCCAGCCCGATCTTCCCCGCGGTGTTGCCGAGGTCGTCCATCGCCTGCGACGCCGAGGTCGACGACCGTTCCGCGGCCGTCATGGCGTTCTCGGTCATCTTGCCGGCGGCCTGCATCTGCTGGATGTACTGCGCGGTCTCGGCGGTAAGGCGTACGACGACGGAGCGGGCCTGAGCGGTCACGGGTCACCTCCTCGGCGTCTCAGTGGGGCTAGTCGGCTGGGGTGGTGGTCTCGCCGAGCACGAACGGCGGCAGAGGCCCATGCGCCTCGGTGCGGGTGTTCATCGCGATCGGGTAGTGCACCTGGCGGCCGTGGATGGCGGAACAGGCGTGGCAGACGTACTTCTCGGCCTCACCGTTGTCGCCGAACCAGCCGTCCATCTCCGAGTGCCAGGCGACCGACCGGGGGTAGCCGCAGCGGCAGAGCGTGGACTCGTACATCTCGAGGCCCATGAGGAGCGCCCGGTCCTCCGGCGTCCACGCCGGGGTGGCGATGGTGGACGTCGGCCGATCGGGGTGCTCGGAGTCGTCGTCGTAGACGAACGTGGTGGTGATCATCCGCAGGCCGAGGAACACCGTCGGCGCGGTCCCCACGGCCCGGGCCGCGGAGATGAGCTCGCGCGCTACTGCCGCGTGAGGTTCAGCAAGGAGGCGGGCAATTTTGGGACGTCGACCCCGCCCCGGGCGCACACCTCGTGGGCCGTGTTCGTCAGCTCCCGCATCGCCCGAGCACCGAGCTTCTTCCGCAGCGCCTTGACGTCGCCCACGGACATCGTCGGCTCGACGGCGCAGGCCGCGACGAGCTGGACGTTGTAGTCGGTCATGTCGGCGCCGTCGCCCTTGGGCTCGTGGCGCTTGTTGAACACGGCGAGCTCGTCGGTCGAGAGGCCGCGGAAGAGCGGGAACCACATCGCGCTCGTCATCTCGCGGCGTACGGCGGCAAGCTCGTCGTTCAGGGCCTGGGCGCGGGAGGCGGCGGAGACGTCGGCGGCGGAGGCCTCGGGGTCCTCGATGAGCTCGCCCTGGGCGTTGACCATCGCGGCGAGCTGCGCGATGAGGTCGTCGTGGCGGGCCTGGAGGTCGGCGCGGAGGCAGACGCGGGCGTGCTTCTCGGGCAGCTTCGCGGAGGCGAGGACCTCTTCAATGGTCAGCTGCCGGCGCACGGGCGTCGGCTGGTCGGTGGGGGCGTTGGGGTTGCCGAAGGCGCCGCCGGCGGGCAGGGCGTCGGGCGGGGTGGGGTCGCCGAGGGACTGGTCGGTGCTCATGGTGGTGCTCCTGTCGAGGTTGTCGAGGTTGTCGAGGTGGTCGTCGAGGTGGAGGGGTGGTGCTGGAGGGGTGGCGGGCGACCTCGACGCGCGCCCGCCACCCCTGCTCAGGGGTCAGCCGGTCAGGCCCCGGCGGCTGCGGCGACGACGCCCTCGTCGCCGGCCTGCGGCTCGAACGGCACCCGGCGCTTGATGTAGCCGCCGGCGTTCTGCGGCCGCTGCGGCCGGTCGGTGAGGAGCTCCATGTAGAGGAACTCGTCGGCGGCGGCCCAGTCGGCGGTCGAGAGCTTTCCGTCCTCGCGGAGGTAGCCCCACACCGTGGTGCCCTTCTCCTTCACGGCCTGGAAGGCCTCGTCCTCGGCGGGGTCGACGGCGCCGGTGGCGTCGGTGAAGTAGCGGAAGAAGGTGGCGCCGGCGGTGAAGTTGTCGGCGCCGATCGCGTTGGCGTTGTTCGTGGTGCACAGCGCCTTCTCGTTGACCTTGTCGGAGTCGCCCGCGGAGAAGGTGAAGTCGGAGGCGAGGATCGCGCAGGAGGCGTCGATGCCGGCGTTGAGCTCGGCCGCGGTCGGGTTCGCGGGGTCGGCCGGCTTGGCGACGAGGATCGTGAACTTGAGGTGGCCGTCGGCCAGGCTCTTGGGCATGGTGTTACTCCTTCGCCCCGGCGGCCGGGGTCTCAGTGGTGGGGGTGGCCGAGGTCGCGGTCGCGACGTCGGTGGCTGGGGTGGCGGACTCGGCTGCGGCGTCGTCGGTGGCGCGCTGCTTGGGCGTCAGCCGGAACGGCTTCTTGAGCGTCGGGTGGTCCATGAAGTGCTTCGGGACGCGGTGCTTCTCGCCCGTCGCCCGGCTGTAGACGTTGATGAATCCCATCGGGGCCTCCTGGTGGTGCGCCCCGGTCGGTCCGGGGTCAGGTGTGGGCGGTGAGGTGGAAGAGCAGCGGCGTGTAGAGCCGGTGCGGGGTGACGCCGCGGTCGACGAGCAGCGGACCCGGGTCGTAGCCGTCCGGCACCTGCAGCGGCCCCGTCTGGAACCGGTCGTCGCCGACGCCGAGGGAGCCGGGGGACCAGCGCCGGAACGCGCCGCGGATCCGGTCGACCAGGGCGAGGACGTCGTAAGTGTCGCCGCCCGCGGCGGTGATCTGGATGGGCCAGTCGAGGTCCACGTAGGTGTCGGCCAGGTCCTGCTCGTCGCCCGGGGTGCCGACGCCGGGGAAGAGCACGAAGTACGGGCGCACCCGGGCGTCGGTCGGGGACTTCGCCGGCGGCTCCGCGGGCGTGTCGACGTCGGGGAGGCCGTGCATGGCGCCGACCTGGCCGACGTACCCCGTGGCGTGGGTGATCGTCTTCGCGCGCTCGGCCACGGCGAGGGTCAGCAGCCGCAGGTTGATCCCCATCAGAGGACGTCGCTGGCGAGCTGGGCGAGCGCCGCGGTGTAGCCGGGCACCTGCCGGTCGAACGCCGGCCCCAGGAACGGGGTGCCGGCCTGGGTGGAGGTGCCGTACTCCTGGTAGACGCCGTAGTCGACGGTCGGGCCGATCTCGGCGGCCATGGCGCCGTGCCGACCGTCGCCGCTGATCGTGGTCGAGATGGACCCCTGCAGCGCGCCGGTGTCGACGGGGGCGAGGGCCTTCGCGTCGGCCTCGATCGCGAGCGCCGTGCGCCGCAGCGCGGCGGAGGTGGCGGCGCCGACCCGGCCCGTGCTGGTGGTGAGGCGGGAGCCGAGGTCGCGGACGGCGGAGGTGTCGAGCTCGATGCCCATCGCGGCTACCTCCTCGAGGTCGGGCGGGTCAGTCGTTGAGGGTGCAGAACAGGTCGCGCTCCATGCGCTCGGTCCCGACCAGGACCTGCAGGACACGCAGCGTCCGGCCGTCGAGCAGCGGGTCACCGGAGCCGGCCGACACGTCGACGAGGTCGCCCTCGGCGGGTACGGCCGCGGCGTCGACGGCGACGAGGTAGGAGGCGACGGTCTCGGTGTCGCCGGCGGTGACAACCACCCGAGCCTGGGTGGCCAGCGCCTGGACCCGGGCGGTCCCGGTCCAGTACGGGTCGAGCAGGACGGCGACCATCTGCTCTTCGGCGTCGGACCACGCCTGGGTGGTGCCCGGCTTGCGGAGCCCGATCGGTGCGGTGTGGGTGGCGGCGACGACGGGGCGGTGGACCTCGGCCCAGCCGTCGAGCGGCCCGGGCCAGCCGGGGCGGCCGGTGTGCAGCCGGCGAGGCATCAGGTCGGCCAGGCCGTGCGCTCGGGCCGCCCGTCGGTCCCCTCGAGGTCGATGACCTCGAAGTAGCCCTCGTCGGCGTCGTCGTCCTCGCGGTCGGCCTGCGACCGGAGCGACGCGGCGCGCTTCCGCAGGCTGTCGGCGACCTTCGTGCCGTCGGTCTGCAGGTCCTGCGTGTGGATCGCCTTCCCGACGAGCGCCTCGTTGTCGGCGATCGTGTCGAGGACCTGCGCGGCCGCGCGCTTCACGCTGCCGCCCTCGAGGTCGAGGAAGTCGGTCAGCTCGGCGTCGGGGAAGAGCCGGTCGCCATCCGCGGTGGCGGTGTCGTTGATCAGGGAGCGGAGGATCCGCAGGTCATCGGCAGCCACGGCGGGAGCTCCTCACGCTCGAGCAGGGTGGTGGCCGGGTGGCCGGCGCGGGATCGCCACGCCGACCACCCGGGGTCGACCCGAGAGGGTCAGGAACCCGACGGGGTCCCGTACTTCGCGCGGAGCTCGTCGCGACCGAGGGGCTCGCCCTGGTCGTCGACGAGGTCCTCGGGCTTCGCGCCCTTGACCTTCACGGCGTACTCCGCCCACGCCTCGGTGGAGGCGTTCCCGGCCGGCTCGGCGTTCGGGTCCGGCGGCGTCTGAGGCGTCGACGAGCCGCTGGTCGAGCTCGCGCGCGTCGACGTCGACCGCGAGGTCTTCTTCTCCGCCCCGGCCGGCAGCTGGTCGCTGCCCCAGTGCTTCGGCACCGACGGCAGCGCGGTGCCGTCCTCGGTCACGACCTGGACGAAGTCCTTCTCGGCCAGCAGGTGCCGGCCCGTGGTGTTCTCAGCCATGTCGTCCTCCTCAGACGCCGCTGTTGTCGGAGCCGTAGGTGAGCGTCGGGTCGCCGTGCGCGACGCCCATGATGTGGCGGCCGCGGTACCAGATGGTGTCGTCGTCGAACGACCCCGCGGTCACCACGATGTCCCCGCCGCCGACCGCGCGGCCCTGGTCGGCCTTGTAGCGGAAGTCGGGGCGCTCGAAGCCGCGGACGCGGCCGAACCAGAACGGCGAGCGGCGCGCAGTGCCCGGCTTGGGCATCACGATCCAGGACTCGCCGAGCTGCTTCTCGTTGACGACGAGGTCGACCTTGCCGCGCAGCGGGTTGGGCTCGAAGGTGAACCCGCCGTTGCCGTCGGAGACCTGCACCCGGTCGACGTTCAGGATCCGCTCGGCCTGCGCCTCCAGGGCGTAGCCGACGACCAGCTGCAGGCGGCCGGCCGGGATGATCGCCCCGGTCTTCGGGTCCCGCTTCGTGCGCAGCGAGGTGAGGACCGTCTCCAGGTTCGCGGCGTTCAGCTCGAGCGTCCCGATGTTGCCGTTGCCGGCGTTGAAGAACGACGTGTTCAGCGCGCCGGTCTCGAGGTCGATCATCAGCCGCAGGCCGCGGTCGTCCTCGGTGTCGACCGCCATCTGCGGCATCTGGTTCGGGATCAGCATGAGCTGCTCGAGGTCGTCGTTGACCTGCGCCTCGAAGGAGAACCCCCACAGCAGACCGGTCTTCTTGCCCCGGATCGGGTACTCCTCGAGCTCCGGGCCCTGGGCCATCGGGTAGCCGGTCCGCTCGGGGACGTCCTTGAAGACCTGGGAGCCGAGCTCGAGCTGGCTCATGTACTTCGGCTTGAAGTTCGCCAGCGTGGTGGGGGTGAGGAACTTCGGCCACTGCGTGGGCAGCGCGTCGTAGTTCTGCAGCATCTCCCGCTCGATGACGGCGCCGGAGGCGAACTGGGCGAGGTCGCTGGTGGTGAGCGCCTCGTTGAGCTCGAACGCGGCGCGCTTGGAGCCTTCGCGGGCGTGGGTCATCAGGCGCGCCACGCCCATGGCGGCCTCCATGAACCCGGGGCGGGCGGTGAGCCGGCGGCGGTGGGCCTCCGGGGACGTGCCCGAGCTCTCCGCGGAGATGCTCTCCGCGATCTCGAGAAGAGTGTTCGTCATGGTGGGTCTCCTCAGATCCGGACGAGCTTGACGTTGACGGTGCCGGCGCCGGCGGCCTTGGTGGCGCCGGTGGCGACACCGCGGTCGATGACGGGGACGGTGTGGCCGAACAGCACGTTGCCGGCGGCCGTGGTGGTGAGGTCGTTGGTCGCCGCGACGATGAAGATCGGCGTGCCGGCGGCGCCGACGGCCTCGGGGACCTCGAGGGCGTAGACGCCGTCGGGGGCGACGGAGGCGTGCCCCTCGGGGTTGCCCACGCCGCCGTACTGCTTGCCGTCGACGACCTCGGTGCGGTCGGTGTCGCAGACGCCGATCAGGCCGCCGACGATGACCGGGTCACCGGAGCGGGTGCCGGCCGGGACGGGCAGGGAGAGGGCCGGGCTGGTGCCGGCGAAGACCTGGTTCTTGGACATGATCAGGCGCCCTTCTGCTCGGGGAGGCCGAGCACGTTGTCGATGTCGCCCCAGCCGATGGAGCCGTTGCCGGACTCGGTGACGACGGTCCCGCCGTGGCCGACGACGCGGCCGGAGCCGGCGTCGGCCTTCTTCGCGGCCGACTCGGTGTCGACGAGGGTGGTGAAGGCGGCCTCGTCGAGGTCGCCGGACTCGGTGACCTCGATGTCCGCGAGGAGGCCCTTGACCTCGCGGGGGGTGAAGGTGACGCCGGCCTCCTTGGCGCGCGCCTCGACGATCTCGGTCGCGCGGTCGGTGCGGGTGCGGACGGCGGCGGCCTCGCGGAGCTCGTCGCGCTCCTTCTCGGCGGCGGTCGCGCGCTCCTCGAGCTGCGCCACCCGGCCGGCTGCCTCGGTGAGGCGTCGGTGCTCCGACTCCTCGATCGAGATGTTGCCCATGGTGTCCTCCTCGGACTCCTCGGTGGTGGGGTTGGTGCTGTCCGGCCGGGTGGCCGGGACGTACTTGGTGACGGGGCGGACCTGGGCCCGCTCTCCGGTCAGGGACACCGACAGGTCGTCGTCGGCGACGGTGTAGGCCTGCTGCCAGGTGCGGGACGGCTCGTCCTCGCTGGAGGCCTCGAACCACACGATGGTCTCGTCGAAGTCGCGGACCCACGCCCAGCGGCGGTCGCTGCCGTACGCGGTGCGGATGGCGTCGGAGAGCTGCTCGCGGCGCTCGTCGGCGGTGGCCTCGGCGATGCCCCGCTGCACGGCCGCCTCGATGACGGCGGACGGCGGGGCGGACTCCAGGACTTGGAGGACCTTCCCGCCGCGGCCCGCGCGGGAGACGAAGTCGACGGAGTTGATGACGGCGACGGACTCGATGATCTGCCCGCGGCGGCCCTCGGCCTCGCCCTCAGTGACGTCGGAGGCGGAGCCGCGGATGGAGAGGCCGATGTGCGGGGCGAGGTGCTCGTCGGCGAGGAACTCGCGGTACGGGGCGGTGACGGTGCACTCGGCGACCACGGCCTGCTGGTCGGCGTCCCAGCGGCCGGCTTCGGTGATGACAGCGGCGATGTCGCGGACGGACCGGTTGCCGTTCACGTCGAGCCCGGACCCGTCCTGGTGGGGGTGGTCGAGGTACATCTGGGTCCCGACGGCGACGAGGTCGGCGGCGGACTCGCAGACCTCGGGGGAGTAGTAGCCGGAGGAGCCCCAGCCGGGGGTGAGGACCTGGATGGTCATGCGGCCGGACTTGCGGTCCGAGGTGGTCGCGGCCTCGGCGAGCCGGAGGCTCTCGCGGATCTGCTGGGGCATGGCGTGACCTCCCGGTCGGGGCGTAGCGTGCGGCGCGTGATGGACACCTGTGACAGGTGCGGGACCAAGCTCGAGGTCGTGGGGTCGTTCCGTGAGCCTGAAAGGACCGACCAGCTCGGCATGGACGCTGGCAAAGTCGTCTTGGCGGGTCGCTGCCCGAACCCGGAGTGCGAGGGGCCGCGTGGCGGAGAGACGGTGGAGAACGAGCTCTTAGCGGAGGAGGACGGCTCCTGATGGGAGCTGACAACGACGCGGACTGCGTCGAGCACGTGTGGGTGCTGACCGAGATCGGCATGAACGGCCGTGCCCTCGACACGACCTCGGAGTGCGGACGGTGCGGGACGCCCCGGTACGAACCCGGTCAGGCAGCGCGCGACGCGCGGCCGCCGCTGGGCTGAGGCGCCGGGGACACACCCCAGGAGTCGCGCCACCCGTCGGTCGTACGCCGCTGCGTCCACCCGCCCATCGGGTACTCGCCACGCATCCAGGCGTCGTACCGCTTCGGACCGAGGATCTGCAGCTGCTGCTCGGACGACAGCGCGTCGAACCGGTCGCCGGCGTCCGGCACCAGCGACGGCGGCTCCTCGACGTCGACGCCGAGGTCGGCCCACGGCTTCACCAGCGGCAGCGCGGCGCACCGGCCCTGCTGGTGGTCGTCCGGCCCGGGCATCTCGATGGGGTGCACGGTGCCGTGCTTGGCCCAGCACGACGGGCAGGTGCGGGTGTCGAGCGCGGAAACCCACTGCCAGCCGCGGAGCACGTCGGCGTGCTGCAGGCGGCCGATGCGCGCGCCGGCGCGGTGCGCGTCCAGCGTCTCGGTGCGGGCGATGTTGAGCGCCCGGGAGAGGCCGAGCCCGCCGTTGAACGCTTTCTCGGCCCGCCGCACCATCCGCGCCGCCGTTTGACGCGGGTTTGAACCCGAGGCGACACCGCGGATCAGCTCGCGGCGTACGACCTCATAGGTCTCGGCCGGCAGCGGCTGCAGCAGCGAGGTGATCTGCTGCGTGGACCGCTCGACGATCGCGGTGATCTGCCGTTCGTCGACGCGGGACCAGGTCTCGAACCCGTCGGAGATGTCGCTGTTCGGCGGGAGCTGGGAGTCGATGACGGAGGCCTGGGCGCCGCCGGCGAGGTCGACGACCTGGCGGAGGTCGCCGGTGAGGCGTACGCCGGCCGCGGCGGTGAGGGCCTCGAGCTGGTCGGCGACGATGGCGAGGGCCTTGCGGAGGCGGGTGGAGCGGAGCAGCTGCGCGCGGGTGACCTTCTCGCCGGCGGTGAGCTGCTCGAGGAGCGCGGCAGTGAGGTCGGGCTCGATCTCGTTCCAGGCGTCGACCCAGGCGCGGACGAGGTCGCGGGTCTGGGCGTCGGTGATGGTGCGGAGGGCAGCGTTGAGTTGCCGCTGGAGGCGGAGGGTGCGGGCGGTGACGGCCATCAGTCGTCTGCCGGGTCGTCGTCGGCCGGGTCGACCGCGACCGCCGGGTCCTCGCCGCGCCGCGCACGCTGCACCGCGGCGTCACCCTGCGAGGCCTCCGGATCGATCCAGTTCCCGTCCTCGTCGGTCATCTCGTCGAGCAGCTCGTCGACGTCGTCCACTCCGAGCGCGGACATCAGCAGCCGCGCCGTCTCCACCGGCGGCAGCTTCCCCGTCGAGTCGGCGTTCACGATCGCCTCAACCAGCTTCACCGGGTCCAGATCGTTCAGGTCCGGCCAGTCGACCACCACGGTCCGCTCGACGTCGCCGGTCAGCGTGATGGTCTCCCGGCCGGTGCGCTGGTCTCGGATCACCGTGCCCCGCAGCGGCCCGCGCGGCGCCCGCACGGCCTGGTCGATGACGTACCCGAGGATCGTCTGCAGCACCGACGTCCAGAGCCGCCGGCGGGCGTTCATCTCCAGCACGACCGGCTTGTCGAGCGTCTCGGCGACCGCCCGGGCCCCGGTCACGCCCGGGTCGGCCAGCAGGTCCACGACGGAGACGCCGAGCGCGGCGGCCACCATCGACGCGAGCGGACGGCCGGACTCGGAGTCGATGGTCGCGCCGGACTTCGGGATCGCCTCCAGCGAGACGCCGGGGCCGCCGGCGGCGACACCACCGATGAGGCCCTGGTCGGGATCCGCGCTGGCCACCTGGCGGGGCATCGCCGCGGCCAGCTTCTGCGCGGCGTTCCGGGCCCTCGAGGACTTGTCCCCGGTCAGGCGCCACGCGAACTTCGACAGCGCCTTCACCAGCCGAGCCCAGTCGGTCAGGAACCCCTCGTAGGCGCGGGCCCACGGCAGCGCGGCGTACACGTCGGGGATGCCCCACTTCGCGCCCTCGGGCCGGTTCACCGTCACGTGCAGCATCGGCTGGTCCCACAGCACCGGCAGACCGTCGATCGACCGGGGCCGGGTCGCCGGCCAGTAGCCGAGCGCAGGGTGCAGGACCCGCCGGGTCTCGGTGCGGCGGCGGGTGCCGCCGCCGTAGCCGGCCTCGATGACGGAGGAGGTGTAGGTGCGGAAGAAGAACCAGGTCTCGTCCCGGTCGTCGGGGTTGGCGATCTTGTCGCCGATCTCCTCGAACGGGGTGACGCGGATCTGCACCCGGCCGGTGAGCGGGTCGGGGAACAGGGTGAAGATCAGGTTGCCCTGCTTGCCGAGCCGGCGCTCGAGGTTCTCCTGTGCCTCCGGGCTGGTGAGGGCGACCTTGTTCGACTCGTCGTCCCAGAACGCCTGGATGACGGCGTTGACGTCCTGGTCGGCGCCGTCGCCGGCGCGGGCGGAGACGTCGAAGCCCTGGCCCCAGACGTAGCCGAGGCGCAGCTGGAGTCCGCGCTTGATCATGGGGGAGGCGATGGCCATGACCGAGCAGTTGCGGATGACCGAGGTGAGGCCGTCGCGGGAGAACTCGCGGTCGAGCTCCATGCCGGCCTGGCGCCAGCCGCGGTCCTCGGCGGCGAGCTCGAGGTCGGAGAGGGCTTCCTCGAGTACCTCGACGGTGAGGCGTTCAGCGGCGAGCTCGATGGCGAGCTGGTCGGGGGCGGTGGTGGGGGTCTCGGTGACTTCGAGCGTCATCGCGCTCACCCCCTCAGGGCCGGTCGGGTCTTGTAGGCGGGCGGTCAATATGGGGTGATCTGGAAGTCGGCCAGCTCGTCGTCGAGGTCGTCCTCGGTGACCAGGTCCCCGCCGAGCAGCGGCTGCAGCAGCAGCCGGTTCAGCCCCTGCGACAGCGCGTCGACCTGGTCGTCGTTCGTGGCGGTCGGGAACCCGGCGCACTCCTCGATGAGCGCACCAACCCACGGCGCGATCGCCGGGGCCGGCAGCCACACGTTCTTCGCCTCGACCAACGGCGACACCGCCCGGGCCCGGGCCTCCTTCGACCCCTGCGGCTCCTCGGGCACGATCCCGCCGACGCGGTTCCGCAGCGACGCGATCACGGCCGGCCCGTTCGCCTTGTCCTCGACGATTTTCAGCACGGCCTGCGGCCAGCGAGCGGCGAGCTGCTCGAACTGGGCGCAGGTCTCGACGAAGTCCCAGCGGCCGCGGACCTGCTCGAGGAGGTAGGCATCGACGCCGCGGCGGGCCCACACCTGGCCGACGACGAAGTCAGAGGAGTCGGTGTCCTTGAACGCCATGTCCCAGGACATGAGGATCTCGTCGAAGTTCGTGACGATGCGGGCGCCGTCGGGGCGTTCGAGCCAGAGCGGCTGGTCGTAGCGCTGCCACCAGTCGCGCTTGAGGATGCCGCCCTCGACCGGCGCGGGTCGGCCCTGGTACATCGCGTTCCAGACGCGGGAGCCGACCTCGCGGATCTTCTTGAGCCAGTCGCGGGCGGTGCGGCCGCGGGCGGACTCCATGAACTCGCCGGGCTCGCGGCCCAGCGGGTCGGGCTGGCCGTGGTCGGGGTCGTCCTCGGGGAGGGTGGTGGAGTCGATGGCCTGGGCGGCGATGTTGAGCACGTCCCACTCGTCGGGGTGTTCTTCCTGGAGCCAGCCAGAGAGGTCGTCGCGGCGCCACCGGGTCTGCACGATCACGACGGGGGCGCCGGGGGCGAGGCGGGTCAGGGCGACGGACTGCCAGAAGTTCCGGACGGTCTGGCGCCAGGCCTTGGAGTCGGCCTGCTTCTCGTCCTTGTACGGGTCGTCGATGATCAGCAGGTCGACGGGCTTGCCGGTCAGCGAGCCTTCGATGCCGACGCAGACGACGCCGCCCTCGTAGCCGAGGAGCTTGAACTCGTGCTTCTTCGCGGTGGACTTCGACAAGGTCAGGCCGAGCTCGGGGTGGGCCTTGAGCTTGTCGCGGATGGCCTCGCCGAAGGTCTGGGCGAGCTCGAAGCCGTTGGAGACGATGGCGATGCGCAGGTTGGGGTTGCGGTGGAGCAGCCACAGCGGGAACCAGATGCTGGTGCGGAGGCTCTTGCCCTCCTGCGGGGGCATGTTGATCTGCTGGCGTTCGACTTCGCCGCGGGCGACGGCGGCGAGGCGTTCGTCGATGAGGCGGAGGGCGGGGGTCTGGATGGTGGTGCGGTCGAGGGCGGCGGCCATCTCGCCGGGGGTGGCGTAGGGCTGGGCGCGGAGCTCGGGGGCGAGGCGGGTGCGGATCTTTTCGACCATGAGGTCGTAGGCGGTGGCGGTCATCGCTCACCTCCCCCTGGACGCACGAAGACCCCGCTGCACCGTGTTTTGGGTACGCGAGGTCTGGGCTCGAAGATGACACAGAATCGAGTGGCACGCAACTGCCATCCGCGTGCCTGTCCTGATGAGGCGCCGTTCCAGGACCCGACTCACGCAGGTGAACGGCGGGCTGCGACCGCGCAGCAGTCATCCGCTAGATGAGTGCTGGCTGGTGCTTCACCTGTTGAACCGCGGCGCTTGTCACAGTTGATGGCACCACGTCGGGTACGCGGAGACCGGGAGAGAAGAACATGACCTCCGACCCTCGACCCCGACGGTTTGCGCTGTAGCTCAATGAGTACCGGATCTGCTCGAACCCGTCGTACAGGCTGACGATCTCGGGGGCCGCGTCGTACGACACGATCCACGGGTGCTCGACCTGCCCAATGGCGGCGGCGATCCTGGCGTGGTCGTCGGGGCCATAGAAGTTGTCATAGAGACCCTTGCCCTTCACGTAGTAGGGCGGGTCCAGATACAGGAAGGCCTTGGTACCTGCGCTGTCTGGCTTGGCCCACGACAGCAGGAAGTCAGCGGCGTCCTGCTGCGTCACCTCGATCCGGGATCTATGACGGCCGATCTTCTGGATGCGTGAGACCAAGTCGCTCTTGTTGAACCGCGCGTCGAGCTTCCAGTCGCCAGACTGGTCCTTGCCGCCGATGACGCCGCCACTGATGATGCCCGAACGATTGGTGCGATTGAGGAAAAAGGTGGCGTACCCCAACTCCAACGGCGTTGCGCGAGGGTTTTCGGCGACCTCGCGCTGACGGAACCACTCGTCCATAGTCACCTCGGTGCCGACGATGAGTGCGCAGAGGTCGGCAGTCGAGTTGAGGACAGAGGACCAGAAGGCGTGCACACCTGGGTTGAGGTCGTTGATGTGGACAGTGTCGGCGTAGTCCTCGAAGAGGAGGGACAACGCCACGCTGGCACCGCCGGCATACGGCTCGACGTAGTCACAGCCGACTAGGTCGTTTTCGAGGAGCAGGAGCTTGACGTAGTTGGCCAGCTTGCCCTTGCCGCCCGGGTAGCGGAGCGGGGAACTGTGAAGGCCTGGGACGAAACTCACGAGAAGACCGCTTCGAGGAACGGCTGCAACTCGTCCCAGGTGGTCCTTAGTTCGCTCGGCTTCGGGTGCACGTATGGATTGTGCACGTACTGGTGGAAGTTCGTGACGCTCGCGGCGATGGTGTGTTGCCCGTCGGCGATCTTGTTGACGGCTCGCTTCAGGGCGTTGGGGATCTTGCCCTTCTTCTCGAGGTCTGCCGCCACCGCCTTCAGCCGCTGCGCGAGGTTCGGATCGCCCTTGGACTCGACGGTGACGCTCTCGCGGTTGATGTAGTCATCGACGGCGAGCTCGAGGAACACGCGCAACAGGACCGAGCCCGCATTCACGAACGTCTCGGAGGAGAGCTCGACCAGCTCGTTGTAGATCTTGTTCAGGCGTGGCAACTGTGGGTTGAGCGGGCTGGTCGGCGACGCGACCGTTGTGCGCTCGAGCGGGGGCTTCGGCTTGCCCTTCGGCTTCTTTGTCGCGCTCTTCGACGCTGGCGTGCCTGTCGCAAGGTCAGTCAGCTTGACCGGTTCGACCAGACGAGTGGCGGGGTCGGGAGTGCTCTGTGTCGGAATGCCTTCGGCGTACTTCTTGCGGTCGGACGCGTGGTACACGTCCTTGACGTCTACCCGCCCTGATTCGAAGTCGTCGACGACGCGTCGGAGTCCCTTGAGGACCTCCTCGAGGGGGTACCACGACAGGATCTCGCCTTGTGAGCGTTCCACTCCGAGACGTTGCTGCACGTCGGGGTTGCCTATGACGCGGGTGAGGTTGGTGCTGATTGGGCTGCTGGGCTTCGACCCGTCGACGGCCTCGAGGAAGTCGATGATCTGCCCTCCAAGGCTCCGCTTCTGGCTGTCGCCATGACGCGAAGCGAAGCGGTCCTTCTCGTCGGAACCCCACTCAAGGAGCCCCGCACCTTCCTGCGAGCCCGCGTGGCGGCTCAAGACCCACTGATACGCCGCGTCCGCCTCGGACGCGGCGTACACGACGCAGTTGATCTCCTCGACCGGGTCACGGGCGAACTCGAGCGACAGTGCTTGCAGCTTCTTGTACTCCCCGGGCTTCAGGGCGCCTTGGACGATGGTTGGTGTCTCGAGCGCCTTCACGGCAAGAAGCCGTCGGTTACCTTCGATCACTCGGTATCGACGGCGACGGTCGGCGGTGGGAAGCACCGAGAAGGGCTGCGCGGGATCGAGACCCCGCTCGACGATCGTGGCTGCCAGCTTCACCAGACGCTTGCCCTGCAGAGTGGCGAGCGCATGCGCAGCCTGCTGCTGGGACGCAGACTCCTGTCCGAGACGGGCGTTCGTCTCGTCGAGCAGGAGGTCGGCGACGGGGATCTTGGCCTGCTGGGGCATGAAACTTCCGCTCTACGTGCCTGGTGGGGTCGGCGGCACGCTACTTGTTCCTTTACCCGGCCGGAGGCGGAACGAAGTACGAAGTCGGAGGCTCCATGTCGTCGGGTGTCTCCCTGGCGTCGTCGACGCAGCCATCACGCGCTCTCCTGCCGGGTGGCGTCCCACTCGTCGACGAACCTCGCCACCCGCGCCGGGTGGATGCCCAGCTGCCGGCCCGCCGCTTGCACGTCTTCCCCGCCGTCGACCGCCGCCCGCAACGCACGCCGCTGCTGGTCCTCCCGCGCCCGCTCAGCGGCAGCCCGCTCCGCGCGCTCCACCATCCGCGCCGCCTGCTCCGACACCGACGGCCAGAACACCAGCCGCAGACCCGGCGACCCGTGCACCCGACCAGCGAACGCCTTCACCAGCTGGTCGTGGCCCGGCCGGCCACCACGGGCCGGGCCCGGCGCGGCCGGCACCTCCCGCGCGCCGTCGACCGACGAGACCCACCGGCACACCGACAACACCTGGTTCCGGTCCATCCACCGCCGCACCGTCGACGGCGCGACCACCACCTGCGTCATCGTCGTCGCCGCCTCAGCCGCCATCGCGATGTGCGTCCACCCGTCCCCGGACGGGCCAGCGGTCAGCAGGTGGCGGCGCACGGCGTTGGCGTACTCGCCCGGGTCGTACTGCTTCCGGCACCCCAGGCACTCCCACGACTGCCCGACCGACGGGTCCGCGATGCCGCCCTGGTCGCAGCGGCCACACGGCTGCTGAGCGAGCCGCCGCTCGAGCGCGTTCGGCGCGAGCTCCGGATAACCGAGGTCGACGAGCCGGTCGCCCTCCCGCACCCACGCCCGCTCCGGCGTGGTGTGTCGGCACGGGCGGGGCCGGGCGAACTTCCGGACCAGGCGCCGGTCGCCGCACTCGAAGCACGCCACGCCCTGCTCTGGGTCCTGCTCGTCGTGGAGCACTCGCTCGAGCTGGCGGCGTACGGCGGCCATGTCGGTGGTGAACCGCTGCCAGTCGATCCCGCCGGTGGTGTCTTGGGCGAGGTCGGTGAGGCGGTCGGCGAGGTAGTGGGTCGTGCCGGTGACGGTGGGCGGGGCTGGGAGGGCGTGGCCGTAGTGGGCGCGGATGGTCTGATTCCAGGCGGTGAGGGGGAGGAGGACGGGGACGACGTCGTCGGCGCGGTGGTCGTCGTCGAGGTGGGGGGACCAGGTGAGGTCGTCGCGGTCGGCGCCGGCGCGGGTCATGAGGACCATGGCGTCGCCGCCGGGGATGGGTGCGGCGGCGATGAGTCGTCCGTCGCGGCCGCCGCGGACGGCTTGGAAGCGGAGGTGGCGGGAGAGCCAGCGGATTTCTTCGAGGTCTTCGCGGACGACGGCGATGCAGTCGGTGCAGGTGAGGGGGTGGTCGTTGTCGAGGTGGCGGTAGCTGCAGAGGACGCAGTGGTGGGCGGTGCAGGGTGCGCAGCCGTCGGCGCCGGGGCAAGGGCCGCCGGTGTGGGTGGGGCAGTCGTCGCGGTGGTCGCGGGTGACTCGTTGGCCGAGGTGGCGGTCGTGGTGGCAGGGCTTGGGGCGGCGGTCGGTCACGCGTTCTCCTGCGAGTGTCGGTACCAACGACTACGGTCCAGCGCCATGTGGCAGATGGCGGTTGGGTGGGGCATCGCCGTGCTGAGCATCGGCGTCAGTGCGAACTGGTTCGCCGGAAGACAGACGCGCAGCCTTCGACGGTTGAAGTCGGAGGCTGACCTCCTCGCGGTTCTTCCGGACAGCGATGGCAAGAGCAAGCTGCACAAGCTGCTGGACCGGGAGCTGCAGTCGTACGTCCGATCGCGGAGATTTGGCCCGCTCACCCGGCGGCGGCGCACGGTAAGAGCCATCGAGTTTCTGCGCCTGGTGCTGGCGGTCCTTCTGTTCGGTCTTGGTGTTGCCCTCATCGCGAAGGGTGACGAACTGCCCCGGTGGATTGCGCCGGTCTCGCTGGCGGCAACCGTGCTCTTCCTCATCGGTCCGTCTGTGATCATCCGGCGACTGGAGCAAGGCGCGGTCACGGCCGGCGCTCCCATCCGGCGTCGTTGAGCAGCCGGCACACCAGCGCCTCGTGGAGCCGGACCCGGCCCTCAGCGTCGACCTCGAGGTGAATCTGTTGGGTGGGGACGTCGGTGCCGGGGACCCTCTGCTCCCAGGTCCGGCGGTCCATCAGGCGGCCCCACGGGGCGCAGTGCGGGGCTTCTCGGCGCTCCGCCTGGAGCGCGTCGTTGACGCTGGCGACCAGCACGTTCCTGACTGCTTGCGGCCGGTGCTCGGGCATGGCCGCCAGGACGGCGGCGACCAGGCGCTCGGCGAAGTCGTCCGAGATGAGCACCATGCGCACCACGTTGAGCCGTTCGGTGTCGGTCAGCGTCCGGGCGTTCTCGGGCTTCAGTTGCTCGGTCATCGGCTGCTCCTCGGTCGGGTCGGGTGGTAGGGCTGGGTGCGGTCGTGGCATCCGCAGCCCTGCTGGTTGCACTGGCAGGCGCACGTGGGGCGGCAGGTCATCAGGCGCTCCTGGAGGTCGAGCGGGGTTGACGCCTTTGGGGCGCCTTTCCGAATGGTCGGCGTGCACGAAAGTGCAATCTTTCGGGAAGTCGAAATAACCTTTCTGCGACCTTTCCGTTTTCTATTCCGAAATAGAAAAGCGTCGGGCACGATTCCGGCATGGATAAGCGAATCGACGCACTCGTCAGCCGAGCAATCACCACCGCCGAGGTGCTCAACAACGGACGCGCCGAGGACCTCCAGGTCTTCTTCGACGTCGACGCACTCAAGCGGCTCACCACGGCGATCACCACGCCCGAGAAGCTGCTCCTCGCATGCGACTCAGCCCAGGAGCAGGCGTACGAAGCCATCCGTAACCGGGACATGCCACGCGCCCAGGCCGGGCTCGTGCTGCGGGACCGGATCGGTGGGTCCGGCGGCCGGCGGTACGGCGACGGCCCGGACGGATGGCGTCCGCTCGACTGAGGCACGACGGCACCCCCTCGGAAGCCACCGCTGGCGCTTCGCAACTCGGGCTGGTCGGTCATCGGGCCTCCTGGGCGTTGAGGTCGAGCAGCGGGACGAAGCGGCCGGGCAGCGAGCAGCCGGCCAGGACGCGGGCGTCCGCCCGGCCGTAGGCGACAAGCACCGACGGCGCGCCCGCGTTGAACCCGGAACGGCGGCCGTCGACGTGGTGGAAGGTCAGCCGCCCGCGGACGAACAGCAGCCCCGCGGCGTACGGCCAGACGTGGTCGAACCAGGCCGCGGTCTCCGTTCGGGCGAAGATCAGCGCGGTGCCGCAGCCGTGGAACGCCAGTCGACGCAGCCACCGACCAGCCTGGGAGTACGGCGGGTTGAGCCATACACGGCCCGCCCATGGGGCGGTCAGCCCGTCGTCCTCGACGAGAGATGTTGACGGGCGGTGTCCCACGGTCGGCGATCGCCGGGCGAGCAGGGGTCGAGGTCAAAGGGGCCGAGGGCGGCGATGACCTCGCGCGGGGTGATCCACTCATCGGTGATGCTGCTGGTCGCCTGGTGCGAGCCGATGCCGGCGCGGCGTCCGCCGGGGGCGAGGACGGTGTCGCCGAAGAGGTCGATGTCGGTCATGCGACCACCTCGCCCGCCACCGTCGACCCACCGAGCCGGTCCAGGAACACCTCGATCGCCCGCGACCGCTCACCAGGCACCAGACCCAACGCATCGATCGCCGCCAAGAAGGCACCCGTCACCAGCTCCGCACGCTGCTGCTCCAGCTCGACCACCCGCTCGGCGATCCCCATGTCGTGCGCCGCCTTCGCGAACCGCACCACCCGATCCCGCCACTCCGCCTCCAACGCAGCCAGACCGCGCACGCGCTCGCCCGTCTCGACCCGGGTGCCCTCACGGCCCACGGCATACGTCGCACCGACGAGCCCGTCGACGTCTTCGCCGGCGACCTGGATCCGCAGCAGCTCCCCGTAGATGTCCGCCCGCAGCACCGCCACCCGCAGCTGGTCCATCACCACCTGCCCCGGGTCCAACGCGGCGGCGCTCGAGCGGCTGGCGGCCTCCGAAGACCAAGCCAGCAGGTTCGCCTCGCCCTGCGTGCGGGCCAGGTCGAGCTCCTTGCCGACGTGGTGGCGGCACATCGCCATGCCGCGGACGGCGGAGGCGTGGTGGTCGGGCTTCTTCGCGGCGCACTCCCAGCGGTCGTGCTCGGGGCACCAGCGGGCACCCGAGCGGCTCATGGGGTCGTCCGCCCTCATGGGCTGGCCGGTCATCGAGCGCAGCTCATTGGGAGAGCGACGACGAGGGGTCGGGTGGCGGTGGCGGCGAGGCCGCGTCGGGGGGTGTGGGAGGTGTCGGTGGAGGTCGTCCCTGAGGTCGTCCCCGGGACGAGGTGGGTGGGGTGGTTGTGGGGGGTGTCGAGGACGTCTCCGGCGACCTCGTCCCCCGTAGGGGAGGGGGACGAGGGACGAGGTCGGCTGTGGAGGTCGTCCCCGGTGGCGGGACGAGGTCGGGACGAGGTGGGACGAGGTGGGTTCGGGTGGGTGTTGGAGGGGTGCATCAGGACTCCTCTCCGGGGTCCGTGGACGGGGCGTCGGAGGGATCGCCGTCGGCGTAGTACGGCTTGATGTGGTGGTGGGAGATGCGGCCGCGGGACTCCGACTTGGCCAGGACGTAGCCGCGGGTGACGAGGAGCTCGATGGCGAGGCGCTTGGTGGTGGCCTTGCCGCCGACCATGTCCTCGAGAGCCTTCTTGGACATGCCGGGGTTGAGCTGGACGGCGCGGCTGATCTTCTCCATGAGGACGGTGGGTTCGAAGGTGTCGCCCTTGCGGCCGGAGTCTTCGCCGGGTGGGAGGAGGTGGGCGGTGAGGACGACGTCGGAGGCGGTGGCGTCGAGGGTGAACTCGGCGATCTTGTTGCCGAAGGCGTTGCCGCGGACGTGGCCGGGGCGGTCCTTGGCGACCTGGACGGAGGCGAGGCCTCGTTTGCCGCGGCCGAAGGGCTGGAGCATCTTGACGATGTAGGCGGCGCCGTCGATGCCGGCGAGCTTGTGCTGGGCGCCGAGGGCGAAGCGGTCTTGCTTCTCCTTGTCCTTGACGACGTGGTCGATCATCACGACGGCGGGGCCGTGGTCAGCGATCCAGCGGGGGAGGAGGCCTTGGAAGTGGGCGGAGTCCTCGTTGGAGTTGAGGTCGAAGCCGTGCATGGTCATGGCTTCGGTGACGCCGTCGAGGACGACGAGGCGGGCGTCGGTGAGGGCGGGTTCGAACTGGGCGCGGCCGCCGTCGTCGAGGGGCCGGTCGGGGCGGACGTAGGTGAAGTGGTTGCGGATCTGGGTGGGGGTGGCGCCGAGCGCGAGAAGGCGGCCGATGACGCGGTCGGCTCGGTCCTCGAAGTCGAGGAAGGTGACGTTCTCGTCTGCCTGCATGAGCTGGATGGCGGCGAGGAGGGTGAGCCAGGTCTTGCCGGACTCGGATTCGCCGGAGACGGTGTGGACGGCGCCGTCGTAGAAGAGGAAGACGCCGTCGGAGCGCATGAGCATGGTGGGTGGTGGGTCGAGGTATTCGCCGGCGAGGACCTGCTCGAGGTCAACTGGTGACCAGGTGGTGGGTGCGGCGAGGGTGGTGCGGGCGCCGAACCGGGTGACGGTCTCGTCGAGGCGTTGGAGGGCTTCGCCGAGGTAGAGGTCGATCTCGTCGACGCGGCCCTTGGCGGCGATCTGGTTGAGGCCAGCGGCGACGTCTCCGACGACGCGGAGGCGGCTGGTGTCGCGGACGATGCAGGCGTGGTGCTCGGCGAGCAGGGTGTTCGCGGGGTGGCCGATGAGGTCGGTGAGGGCGCGTACGCCGTCGGCGTCGCGGGCGGCGACGAGGGCGGCGTTGAAGGTGACGAGGTCGGGTGGGACGGCGTGCTTGGCGTGGAGCTGGTGCCATGTGTCCCAGAGGCGCTGGTGGACCGGCCAGTAGAAGTCGCCGGTCTCGAGCACGGTGGCGAGGTGTTCGCCGGGGTGGTCGCCGTCGGGGCCGGGCGTGGCGAGGAGGGCGGCGAGGACGGCTTGTTCGGCTGCTCGGTCGCCTGGGGCTGGGCGGCCGGGGTTGTCGTAGTCGGGGTCGAATGGGGGCTCGACGGGGTGGAGGTGACGGGGTGGTGGTCCGTCGTGCGTCACGTGGCTGTCCCTCGAGGTTGGTGCGTCCCGGTCGGCGGTGATGGAGCCGGGGTGGTGCTGGGGTGCGCCCGGGAGCAGGTACGCCACCGCGGTGATCGGCGTTCGCGGCGTGGGGCGTCCTTCGGCTGGAAGAGGCCGTTGACTCCCGGGCGCTGGTCTCAGGAGGCTGGTGCGGGGTCGAACGGGGAGCTGACGCCGGAGCTGCGGGGCGTCGTGGGGTCGATCTCGCCGCCGGTGACGTCCTCGTCGTGCTGGTCGTCGAGGTCGAGCTCGGGGTCGTTGAGGTCGTCGTCGGTGAGGAGGCGGGTCTCGCCGTCGTCGGTGGTGATGACGCTGCGGCCGAACTGGAGGACGTCGGCGACACGGGGCTCGGGGCCGTCGCCGGGCTCGAGGAGCTGGGGACCGTCTTCGGCGAGCTTGCGCTCGTAGTGGAAGGCGCGGGCGAGGTCGCGGAGGTGGTCTTCGGTGAGGCTGTTGGGGGCGACCTCGATGGTGTTGATGGAGAGGACGACGGTCTCGTCGCCGGCCTTGTTCTCGGTGCGGGTCTCGGCGGTGAGTTCGACGACGGCGACGATGGTCTTGCCGAGCTGGTCGTGGAGGCGCTTGGCGAGGTCTTCGGTGAGGCCGGTGTTGGTGCAGCCCTTGGCGGCGATCTTGGCGGTGGTGGTCATGCGGCGGTGTCTCCTGTCGAGGTGGCGGTGCGGTGGTAGGGGCGGGCGGGGGTCTTGATGGCGGGGGCTTCGTAGAGGAGGACCCAGGCGGTGGTGCGGCCGGAGCCGGGGATCTGGGCGGAGGGGGCGACGCTGAACCGGCCGGGGCCGGTGGTGCGGGCGTGGGCCTGGGCGAGGAGGAGCGGCAGGTCGTGGCGGGCTTGGGCGGCGAGCTGTGTGATGCCGGCGCTGTGGTCGGTGATGGGCCAGAGGGCGCGGAAGAGGTGGGTCACGACGCTGCCTCCCGGGGGTGGGTGGCGGCGTAGGCGTCGACGACTGCGCGGGAGGGCAGGCCGACGGTGATGCGCTCGAGGAGGCCCTGCTCGACGGCCCAGGCCTTGATGTCGCGGGTGGGGACGCCGAGGGCGGTGATGCGGTCCTTGAGACCGCGGGCGGTGTCGCGGCCGACGCGGGCCTTGGCTTCGCGGCGGTCGACGCCGGCCAGG
This sequence comes from Nocardioides ureilyticus, assembly GCF_051280745.1. Taxonomy (NCBI): domain Bacteria; kingdom Bacillati; phylum Actinomycetota; class Actinomycetes; order Propionibacteriales; family Nocardioidaceae; genus Nocardioides; species Nocardioides ureilyticus. The sequence goes on from NZ_JBNCOG010000017.1 coordinate 72,195, forward strand.
TCCATGGCGGTCTGCACGACCTTCGTCGAGACACCGAGGATGGTGGCGATCTCCGCCTGGGTCTTCTCCTCGGCGGTGTAGAGCCGGCGGACCTGGTCGATGAGCTCGGGGGTGTAGTCGACGCGGGCGGCGCGGAGCTGGACGCCGTGGTCGAGGAGCCACCGACGGACGGTGGGGATGCTGACGCCGAGTTCGTTGGCGAGCTGGGTGGTGGTGGCGCCGGCGCGGTAGCGGTCGACGGTGTCGGCGGGGAGCTGGAGGCGGACGGGTCCGTTGTGTTGGCGGTTGGCCGGCCGCCGGGTGGGCTTCCCCTTCCCGGTCCCGGCGGCCGACGTGTGGCCCGCCGCGGCGTTGACGCCCGTGCTGGACGCCGCGGCGGGGGTCTGGTGGAGGTGGTGGATGAGGTGGAGCGCTTCTAGTGCGCCGATGGCGTTGGCGCGGAGGACCTTGACGGCTGGGTGGGCGCTGGTGGCGGTGTCGCGGAGCACCCGCGTGGCGTGGTCGAGCTGCGCCTGGAGGTTCGCCTGCTCGGTGTAGACGGAGGCGGGCTGGTCGGCGTCGAGGTTCTCGGGGCGGACGTGGTCGTCGGGCCGGGTGATCCGGTTGATGGTGTCCTGCAGGCGTGCGGCCGAGGCTGCGACCTTGGGGTCGGTGGCCTCGAGGTCGGCGAGGTCGCGGCCGAGGGGGGTGTCGTCGCTCGGGGGTGGGTCGGTCGGGGCGTTGAACCGCTGGGCGAGGTCGTCGGGGTGGGCCTCGGCGTACGTCTGGTTGCGGCCGCGCGCGGCGATGGGCAGGGGCTTGGGTGCTTCGCCGCGGCAGGTGGGGCAGTGGCTGGCGGCGTCCAGCTGCCCAGACTTCTCGCCGCAGCCCTTGCAGGTGGGGGTGAGGGCGTCCCAGTCGAGGCCGGTGGCCTTCTTCTTGGTGGCGTGGGCCTGGCGGTAGACGTGGCCGTCGGCGCGGGGGATGTCCAGACCCTTGGCGCCGCCGACGTAGGCGACCGAGTCTCCGGTGGGTGGCATCAGGCGTCACCTCCTGCGCGGACGTGACGGCGCTGGTGGTCGACGGCGAGCTCGTCGGCGTCGATCCGTAGCGCGCGCATCGCGTGGAGGTCGCACTGGTTGCAGGTGATGAGGTGGCCGCCGCCGGCTTCGACCGGGGTGACGCGGACCTGGGCGAGCTTGGTGGCCATCAGAGCTCCTCGAGGATGATGTCGACGCCGGGTTCGGCTGGGGCGTACTCGTCCTCGCCGGCGAAGTACTTCTCGACGGTGTGCTTGACGACGAGTCGGTCGTCGGTCCAGACCTCGGCGTCGGTGAGGGCGTCGAAGACGGCGCGGGTGAGCTTGTCGCTGTCGCCGTGCTGGCTGCCGATGGGGAATCGGGGTGCCCTGTCGCGCAGGAGGTGGGCGTTCTTGCCGGTCCGGTAGTGGCTGGCGGGGCGCTCGAAGGCGAAGCGGAGCCAGACGCGGATGGGGCCGGTGAGGGTGTCGCGGTAGGTCCAGGTGTCGGCGGCTTCGGCGCGGATGGTCTCGCGCCAGGGCTTGAGCCGGTCGGCGTTGGTGTCGAAGAGGATGGCGCGGCCCTTGGCGACGCGGGCGCCCTTGGAGCCTTGGGGGATGGGGGTGCCGTGGACGCGGATGGCGATGCGTGCGGCGAGTGGGGTGGTGGTCATGGGTGGGTCCGTTCGATGTGGACGGCGAGGGTGCGGTGGCCGCGTGCGCGGTGGTTGCAGGCCGGGTAGGGGCAGGCGGGGCCGGTGAGGATGTCGGCGAGCCAGGCGAGGAGGGACCTCATGACGGACCGCGGGGGCGGATCGGGGCTGCTGGCGGTGGGCACCGGTTCGCCATGACCGAGAACAACGCTGAGACGCCGCCCGCACTCGACATGTCCGAGGTGGCCCAGGAGCCCGCTGACGAGTCGATTGCGAAGGAGCGCGAGATCGCAGGCGACGAACCCGGCGGTGACGTCGGCGGCACCGTGCCGGAGGACGACGCGCAGTAGAACGCGGCTCACCGGTCGTCACCGCCGCGGCTCACTCCGGGCCGTAGGACTCGATCCGGCGCGGCCGGGCACGAGTCGCAGACGCCCTCGCCGCCGTAGCAGTCCAGACACTCACCGGGCGAAGCGCCGGGCGGCGTGCGTAGGTCCAGCCCGCGCGACTCGACCGCGACCTCGCACCACAGGTCGAACTCCTCGACGGCGTGCTGCCAGGCAGGCGACCCCGGCATCGGGTCCGGCGTGATGAATTGCTTGCGGTCGAGGAAGTCGTCCCACGGACTGCCGTCCTCGAAGTTGATGCACCACCCGGCGGCGCAGCAGTCGCACGACTCGCACGCCCCCTCGTCGCAGTGCTGGTGCGGCTCGATCTCGGGCAAGAGCTCCGGCTCCTGGCCGCTCATGCCGCCACCCCCAGCACCCGGGCGGCCTGCTCGACCTGGTCCCAGAGGGTGCGGTCGCCGGCGTGCCGATCGGGATGAGCAGCGCGGCGTGCCCGACGCCAGGTGGAGTACAGCGACTCCGCCTCGAGGTTCAGGTGCTCCGGCGGCACGTCGACGTAGCTGGCCAGGATGGCGATCGCACGCTCGCGGGTCATGTGGCTGGCGGGCATCGCACGGCCCGCGGGCAGCGCCTTGAACCCGGCGTACTGCTGACCGGTCTCAGTGGCGCCGTACCGGTCGACCGCGCGCAGCGCCTCCAGAGTCAGCGCGATCGCGCGGACGTTGTGCTGCCAGTCGATCTGCCCGCTCCACCGGGCCACGAACCGGTCACAGCGGTAGAGCATCGGGCCGTGCTTCGACTCGAACGCCACCACGACAGCAGGGCTCGCGGCCTTGGCGTCGGCGCGCAACTGCCCGTCAAGCCGGATGCCGCGCTCGGGCACGTCGACCTCGATCACCAGGTCGCGGCCGCCCAGAGCGTCGACCTCTCGAGCGAGTAGGGCCTGGGTCTTCGGCCAGGTGGTGTCGAAGCGGCTGTACTCCCGCTCGGAGTCGGGCCTCAGCCAGGTGCGGTCGGAGAGCGGCCGGGTCGTGTACCTCATGCCGCACCTGCCAGACCCAGCGCCCGGGCGACCGAGGTCTGCACCGGCCACCCGTCGCTGGCCTCGACCGACACGGCCTCCTCGCTCTTCCCGACCTTCCGGAAGAACGACGCGAGGCCGGCCTGCTGCTCGCGGCGCCACGTCTCCTGGTTGCGGTGCAGCGTCCCGAGCTTCCACCGGGCGACCTCCGGCCACTGCTCGGCGAGGCGGAGCGCGAGCCGGGTGGAGGCGAGAGCGTCGGCCGCGGCGTCGTGGGCGCCGGTGTGGACGATCCGGTAGTGCGCGCACAGCGAGGTGAGGGTGCGGTCGGTGGATCCGCAGCCGCCGCACCGGTACTTCCCGCCGCGGCAGCCGCCGCAGACGTGGGTGCGGGTCTCGGGGTCGCAGGCGGCGCCGTCGGGGGCCTTCTTGTAGCACTGCTTGCGGTAGGGGTCGTGCTGCTTCTCGATGACCATCGGGTCGACGACGCCGCGGATCCCGGAGGGCCGGGCCGAGAGGGGGTCGATGCCGACGCGGACGAGCTCGGTCTCGAGCATGGAGAGGTCGAAGGCGGCGTTGTGGACGATGAGCGGGGCGCCGACGTGGAGGGCGGTGGCGCATTGGGAGGCGATCTCGAAGAGGGCGCCGTCGCGGGGGATGGCGACGGTGCGGCGGTCGGTGATGCGGAGCGCTTCGGCGCCGTCGAGGTGTGCGTGGAGGCGGTCGTTGGTCCAGCCGTGGACGGCGGCGGCTTCGTCGGGGATGTCACGGCCGGGGTTGAGGAGCCAGGAGATGGTGCGGGGCCGGGCGCCGGGGGTGCGGTGGACGATGGAGGCGGTGAGGATGCGGTCGTCGTTGAAGTCGAGGCCGGTGGTCTCGGTGTCGAAGGCGACCATGGGGCCCTCGTGCCATTTCGGGGCGTTCATCGCGCGCCCCCGATCGTGGCGACGATCGCGGCCCAGAGGGTGTCGTCGTCGACGTCGCCGGCGTTGAGGACGCACAGGGGCTCGCCGTCGCCGCGTCGCCACACGCACGGGGTGTCGTAGACGTCGACGTCGACGAAGTAGCCGGCGAACTCGCCGACCCCGGGGACGAAGGTCGAGGTGGCGCTCTCCAGCTCGCAGCCGCGGCAGTCGTCCCGGCAGTCCCCGTTGCGGTGGGCGTCGACGTCGCTGAACGTCGGGGCCCTCACGCGGCACGCTCTGAGGTCAGCAGGGCGAGGTAGTGCTGCAGCTCGGTCGCGGACGCCTCGGCCGACGAGACGCCGCCCATCCGCTGAGCGAAGTCGTCCTCGACATCGGCGAGCGACATCCCGCGCTGACCACCGGCCGCGAGGACCTGCTGCCAGATCGCGTCGGCGTCGAGTCCAGAGTCGTCCTGGCCGACGTCCGGCAGCGGGGTGTCTGCCTCACCAACGACCTCGGCGTCGACGGCGCCGTCAGCGTCCGGCTGTGCGGTCGCAGCGGCCTGGTCGTGGGCGGCCTTGAGTTCGTGCGCCCGTGCCTTCCATGCCGTGATGAACGCTTCGCGGGCCGCCGACGGCTCCGAGGTGTTGCCGACCATGTTCCGCTCCCGGGCGGTGTCCCAGATCAACGCGAGCCGGTCCAGGTCGGCGGCGTCCGCGATCGCGCGCATGGCGGGCTCGTACTGGTCGATGTACTGCTGAGCCGGCGGCTCAGCCGACGCGGACGCCGGGGTCTCGAGCGCCGGCCGCTCACCAGCACCCGACGAGGGCGCCTCGAGCTCCGGGGCGCCCGATCGGGCCGCGACGATTTCCTTGAGCCGAGCCGTCCCGATCTGCAGGTCGAGGACCGGCACGACGAACCGCGACGTCTTCCCGTCCTTGATCGCACGCCGCTCGACCAGGTGCAGGTTTGCCGGCACCAGGTCCCCGACGAACTGCGCGAGCTCGGCCACGGCGGGGATCTCCGCGGCGGCGTTCCAGCCGTGCGACTCCATCCGCCACACGCCGATCGCCTCGAGCTCGGGCAGCATCACCGAGAGGCGGGTCGTCGGCTTCGCCATCTGGTGCGCGCGGTCGTCGGGGTTGCACAGCTCGCCGTCGGCTCCGCGCTCGCCGTCGCAGCGGTGCACGCAGCCACCGCCGGACCAGGTCTCCATCCACTGGGTGAGGCCGCCCTTGACGGCGATCACCGGGACGGACGTGGCGTCGGTGTAGACCTCCCACGACGGGACGCCGTTGTTGTCCCACGGCTGGGGCTTGCCGCCGTAGAGCTCGGCGAGGTCGCGGACGTACCGCTCGGAGTGGCTGGTGAAGCGGAACTGCTCGAGCTTCATCGGGGCGCCGTTGCCGCCCCGCTTCGCGCCGAGGCGGATGCGGCCGAGCTCGGCGTGCCTGCGCTGCAGGACGATGGGTGAGATGGGCATGTCAGGACGCCTTCCGGGTCGAGGTGGTGGGCGCGGGCATGGCCGGCGCGTCGAGCTGGACCCAGGCCTTGGTGTCCTGGGCGTGGAAGTGGAGCTGCAGGTCGACCGCGCCGAGGAACGCCCTGAACGCGGCCCGGTCGGCGGGCAGCGGGATCAGCTGGAAGGCGTCGGCGCGGAGGTTCAGCAGCGCGGCGCCGCGGAACTTCGGCACCTCGATGACGGAGTCGTCGGGCAGCAGCGCCTCGGGGGCGTAGCGGAGGCCAGCGAGCTGCAGCTCCTGGTCGGGGTAGACCCGGTTGACCGGCGCGGTGCGGCTGGTCTTGATGTCGACCAGCCACAGCTCGCGCTTGCCGCCCGGGCCGGTGGGCAGCCAGAGCCAGACGTCGCCGGTGCCGGCGTACCGCTTGGCGCGGTGGATGACGGTCGTCTCGGCGGCCTCGACGTGCTGGTCGATGTCGACGTGCCAGACGGAGAGGAACCGGATGTACTGCTGGACGAAGGGCTCGACGTCGGGGTCGTAGGGGCGGGGCTCGCCGACGACGTGCGCGAAGGCGTGGCCGTGGACGAGGGAGCCGAAGTCAGCGGCGGTGTCCCACTGGTTGCGGTGTTCGGCCTTGATCTGCGCGGTGATGCAGAACCGGCAGTGGCCGCAGCGTTCGGCGACGCGCTTCTTCTCGCAGGCCCCGGCGGGGGACTGCCGGCTGGTGGCGACCATCTCGGGGAGCCGAGTCCAGGCGGTCTCGGCGGTGACCTTCACGGCGGCTGGGACGAGGGCGGGCTTGGCGACGACGCCCTGGGCGTTGGTGACGGAGATGAGGAGGTCGTCGCCGAAGGGGCAGCCTTCGCCGCAGGAGCCGTAGTAGCGGCCCTTGCCCTTGATGTCGCGGGCGTGCTTGGGGGACGTCATCGCAGGCTCCCGTGGTCGTGGGTGCGACCCGTGGCCGGGTCGATCAGGGCGCGGATCGCGGCGACCCCGGCGCGGGCGGACTCGACCGCCTCCGGGGACCGCGGGGCGCCGGCGCACCAGGCCGACCGGTCGCCGTCGGTGAACTCGTGGCGCGGGTGCGGGAAGGCCCGGTCGCAGGACCCGAGGCCCGCGTCGACCAGGTCGACAACCTCCGGGATGTCGTCGGACATGACCGGGGGACCGAGGAGCGGGTCCTTGAGCGGCCGGGTGAACGCGAGCCGGGCGGCGGTGTTCTCGGTGTGGGACTTGGCGGTGGTCATCCGAGCACCCCCGCGTCGTCTCGGGCGTTGATGCGGCAGTCGGCGCAGTGCTCGAGGCGGCAGTCGCCGCAGAGAAACTCGTGGTGAGGGCACTCGGACGGGACGTGACCGGGGCACGTCTGCTCGTCGAGGCAGAGGACCGTGCCGCAGCCGCCGTGGCACGGGGTGTGGTCGCCGCGGAGGACGCCGGTGGAGCGGGCGATGTCCTCGACCGACTCAGCCGACCGCCGGCGCCGACGGGGGCGGACGTCGGTGACGTAGGTGTGGAGAGCCAGGGCGGCGAGGACGAGGAACACGACCAGCGCGCCGGGCCAGTCGGCCCCGGTGTCGCCGGTGATCGTGGATGCGGTGGCGTTCATGCCGACACCGCCCGGGTGTGGTCGAACGCCAGGTAGTAGAGGTCGACGCGGACACCGGTGTCGGGGAGCCGGCCGAAACAGTGGACCTCGCGGAGCCGGTCGCGGTGGTCCTCGCGGAGCTCGTCGGTCTCGACGGAGTCGACCCAGGCGATCATCGAGGTGGGGTCGAGCTGGACGAGGATCCGGTCGAGGCGGGAGCCGGCGGCCGGGGTCTCGATGTCGAGGTAGAGCGGGAGGTTCCGCTCGGCCATGTGGAGGCCGAGGGCCATGAGGCCGTGGGCGGTGACGGCCGCGGTAACGGCGGTGTCAGTGGTGGTGGTCATCGGTAGTCCTCCTCGCCGAGCTCGTCGCCGGTGGCGTAGACGGCGGCGGGGGTGGTGACTTCCCACTGCTCGAGGGGCGTCGGGTCGTCGTCCTCGTCGTCGGCCGGAGCGTCGTCTGCGAGGAGCGGGGCGCAGCGCCACTCGACGACCTCGCGGACCTCGGTGCGCTCGGGCTGGGCCTCGATGACCTGGGCGTCGGTGGCCGGCAGGGTGACGGTCTCGGTGCCGACGACGACGCGCTCGCAGACGGCGTCGCGCTGGACCTGGATGTCGAAGGTGAGCGGTCCACGGGTGGTCTTGAAGCGGAACTCTTCGCCCCAGGGCTGCTTCTCCCAGTCGCCGCCGACGGCGCGGACGATCGCGGCAGCGGTCGCCTTCTGCTCCGCCAGGGTGCCGCGGGCGTTGATGTGGAGGTAGTAGTTGAGGTCGACCTCGCCCCGGTTGAACGACGTGACGTAGGGCGCCGGGAGGTCGGGGTGGGCGTCGATGAACTCGGCGGCTGCGAGGAGCGCCTGAGCCTGTGTGGCGGTGGTGGTGCTGGTCTCCGTCATGGGAGACTCCTTCCAGTTCGTGAACCCCGGTGTTGCTGTCCAGGCGGGCCGGGGTTCCGGCTTTCTCAGGTGGTGTGGTGCGGGCGTCGCGGTCAGGCGGCGTCGTGGATGGGCGGCAGTCCGCGGTCCGCGCGGATGAGGTCCTCGAGCTCGTCGACCGTGTGGTGCGACGTCGGGGTCCAGGCCGCTTCGGCCTGCTCGCGAGGGGTCATCTGCTCGCAGGCGACGTACGCCGTGGCGAGGACCTCGCCGGCGTTGCGGATGCACTCCTCGCGGGACGGCATCAGGCCACGTCCTCGGCGGCGCCGTCGTCGACGACTTCGAAGAGGTCTTCGAGGTCGGCCTTGAGGGCGGTGACGAGTGCGGCGATGAACTTCGGTCCGGGCTGCTGCTTGCCCCGGAGGACGCGCGACAGGTTGCCGGCGTCGATGCCCATGGCCTCGGCCAGGGCGGTGTCCGTCGTGAGGCCGGTCCAGCCACGGATCTTGGCCAGCTGTTCGGTCTTGAGACGGAGGATCGCGGTCATCAACACCCCTCCTCTCTTGCTGCTCGTGAGGCCGCTGACCTGCTGTCTTGCGGCTATGCATAGGAACGTACACGAGCATATGCATGCTCGCAATCACGAGAGGTCACGGTTGGGTAACGGGGTTTTGCGCAAGCCCGCCGAGGCTCTGACGTGCAGAAACACACCGGTTGTCATTCGTGACCAGCGCACTTGCGTAGACGCAAGGCAGAATCAGCGCCGTGAGCACCCCTCAAACCCGCAATACGGTTCAGCCGTGAGTTGGAAGGAGTTCGTCCGCCGAACCATGGGGGACGACCAGCAGAAGGACGCGGCCGCCAAGGCCGGCCTGGATCAATCCGCGATCAGCCGCTGGCTGAGGACCGGAACGCCGGGCCGAGCCGAGAACGTCGCCGCCTTCGCTCGCGCCTACAACCGACCGGTGCTCGAGGCCTTCGTGGCCGCAGAGTTCCTGACGGCCCAGGAAGCGAAGCAGCGGCCGACAGCCGCGCCGACCCTCGACTCGCTCTCCGACGACCAGCTGGTTGAGGAGATCCGCACGAGGTTGAAGCAAGGGGGTGAGCACGGTGGAGACACCGCCGCCACCAGCAAGGCCGGCGCCCGTCTTCCAGGTCTCGATGAGGCCCGGGAAGCGAGGCGCCGGCAACTCCAGGCCGATGCGCTGCCCGAGGGGTACGCCGCGTACGACGAGGACGACAGCGACACCGGCGACGATGAGCCGGTCGACCACCCCTGACGCCGATCCCGTGAGCGCTGTCGGCGGCCTTGCTTACGGTCCCGGCATGCAGCAGCCGTGGAACCCCTGGCGGGAGCTCGCCGACCGCCCCGAGGTGAAGCTCACCTGGATCGAGCGCGGGAGGCGCGGGTGCATCGACTTCGCCACCCGCACGATCACGCTCCGCCGGTCGATGGGCTTCGAAGAGCGTCGCTGCGTCATCGCCCACGAGCTCGTGCACGACGAGCGGGGCGACGTTCCGCGGTGGATGAAGCCCCGCGAGGAAGCGGCCGTGCGCCGCGAGTCCGCCCGTCGGCTCATCACCCTCGCCGAGCTCGAGCGGGCCCTGCGGTGGGCGGAGTACATCGAGGACGCCGCTGAGGAGCTGCGTGTCGATGTCTCCACTCTGCAGGCCCGTCTGGCCACCCTGACCGATGAGGAGCGCGAGTTCCTCGACCACCAGCTCGAGCACCGACAACACTGAGGAGAAGAACGTGAGCAGCACCAACAAGTCCGCCAAGCGGTCCCGGTTCAGGATCGACTGGGGCAACCCGGTGACGTGGATGCTCGGCGGGCTCCTGGTCGCCGTCATCGGTGGCCTAATCGCAGGGACGGCCGGGGACGAGTACGAGGACGGCAACCCACTGACCACGGTCGGCGGGATCGTGTTCTTCATCGGCGCGTTCACTTGGGCCATCCGCAAGGGCATGAAGTCCAGCCGGCGTGACTAGCTGATGCCGCGTCGTTCCTCCCTCCGCGCCGTCCCCGAGGTCGCCCCACGGGCGCTCGGGCTCGTCCGCGTGTCGAAGGAACGCGACGGGATGATGGCCCCCGAGGTCCAGCGCGTCGCCATCGAGAACTACGCCACCGCCCGCGGCTACGACATGACCGGCTGGCTCGAGGGCATCGACGAGTCCGGCTCCCGGGCGAAGTCCGCCTGGTGGCCACGTCTCGACCAGGCCGTCGCCGCCGTCGAGGCCGGCGAGTACGACGTCCTCCTCGTCTGGAAGTTCAGCAGGACCGCCCGGCACCGGCTCCGCTGGGCCGTGGCCATCGACCGTGTCGAGGAAGCCGGCGGCCGTCTGGAGTCCGCCACCGAGCAGGTCGACACCACCACCTCCACCGGCCGGTTCACCCGCGGGATGCTCGCCGAGCTCAACGCCTTCGAGGCCGAGCGGATCGGCGAGGTGTGGAAGGAGGTCCACGCCCGCCGGGTCGCTGCCGGGAAGCCCGCCACCGGGAAGCCGAAGTGGGGCTATCGCTACGACGCCGAGCGGAAGCTGCACGTGCCCGACCCCGAGTCCGGGCCGGTGCTGGCCGACCTCTACCGCCGGTACGTCGCGGGGGAGTCGGTCTACACGCTGGTGCGGTGGCTCAACGCCCACGGGTGGCGGACCACCAGCGGCGGCGCCTGGTCGGACCGGTCACTGCGGCGGGTCCTGGACTCGGGGTTCGCGTCCGGCCGGTTCATGGCCGGCGGCCAGCTGCAGGCGGGTGTGCACGAGCCGCTGATCAGCGAGACGGTCTGGCGGGCGTACCTCGACTCCCGGGAGCGCCGCAGGGCGCGGCCGGCGCGGACGGAGCGGTCGCAGTACGTGCTCTCGGGGTTGGTGAAGTGCGGTCGCTGCGGCGGCGGGATGGTGGCTGGGCAGTTCGGGAACGCGCGGGCGCCGAAGTACCGGTGCCGGGCGGGGAAGGAGCAGGGCCCCGATGTCTGCGCTGGCGGGTACGTGATGGCGGCGATGCTCGAGCGGGAGCTGCTCGCGGAGCTCGGGGCGGTGGCGGGGGAGGTCGACGAGCACGCGACGGCGTCGGTCGCTGCGAAGGCGCGGCGTACGGCGGCGAGGTCGGAGGGGAAGCGGCTCGCGCGGGAGGTGACGCGGGTGGAGGACGCGCTCACGCGGTTGGCGGTGCAGAACGCGACCAGCCCGCTGCCGGCGGCGGTGTACCGGCGGGCGCACGACGAACTGGCCGAGCAGTTGGGGCAGCTGCAGGCGGCGGTGGAGGCGGCTGGGCGGGAGGCGCGGGGTGTGCCGGTGGCGCCGCGGCGTACGGCGGGGGAGTTGCTGCGGTCGTGGGATCGGTTGCCGGTGGAGCATCGGCGGGAGGTGTTGCGGTCGTTGCTGCGGGAGATCAGGGTGTGGACGGGGCGGCCGCGGGCGGCGGTCCGGTTCCGGTGGGCGTGGGACGAGTAGGAGCCTTTAGGGACTACTCACGACGGTGACCAGCACCCATCCCGGCACGTCGCCCCGCTCGTCGCGTTCGCGTGGCGCGACCGCGGCCAGCAGGAGACAGTGCAGCCGCAGCAGTGCGGCGTCCAGGTGTTCCATGTCAGGTCCTACCTTTCCGAGAGCCGACCGGTCGTCGGTCGTTCATGGCGTGGTGAGGCTGAGCCCGACGACGCCGGGCCAGAAGGCGAAGAGCACGGTCACGGGCAGCACGAGGAAGACGACCGGCACCATCATGAGGACCTCGCGTCGTGCGGCGACCTCGATGAGCTCGCGTCGGCCGGCCTCGCGCACGTCGGCGGCTTGGGCGTGCAGCACGTCGGCCAAGGGCGTGCCGCGCTCGACGGCCACGGCGATGCCCTGGGCGAAGCGGGAGACGAGAGGCAGCCCGGAGGCGCTCGCGAGCCGGTCGAACGCCGACGGGACCGGCTCGCCGGTCCGCACCGCGGCGAGCACCTTGCCGAGGTCGGCGGAGAGGTCGCCGCCGCTGCGGCGCACGACGCGGTCGAGCGCGGCGACGGGGCTCTCGCCGGCGGCCACGGAGAGCGCCAGGAGCTCGGCGACGGTCGGGAACTCGGCCAGGATGCGCCGTTCGCGGGCGCGGACCTGTCCGGTGAGGTGGTTGTCCCGGGCGAGCACGCCGGCCGCGAACGCGACGAGGCAGAGCATCGCGGACGCAAGCGCACCGCCGGGATCGGTCAGCGCCTCCAGCAGGCCGTACGCCGCCGCGAGCGCGAAGCCCGCGAGTCCCCACAGCACCTGCTGCACCCGGAAGTCGTGGACCGAGGTGCCGCTCAACCCGGCCCGTTCGAGTCGACGCTTCACGGAGGCCGTGCCGCCGAGCACCCGCTCGACCGTCTGCGCCGCTGACCGCAGTGGTGGTCCGTAGACCGCTGCGACCACGGACGTCGGCGGGCCCGGGGCCGCGGACGGTACGCCGGGCGAGGTGCGCGGCAGGTCCCGGAGGTACGGCAGGACCCGTACGGTCAACGGCGTCCGTCGCCAGGCCACGGCACGTACGGCGACGAGCATCAGTCCGGCGGCCAGCGTGGCCCCGAGGACGCCGCCCCAGGTCGCGGCCGTCACGACAAGATCCTCCGCTCCGTCGGCAGCCGACCGATCCGCATCATCAGCCGGTACGCGACCACGCACGCCGCGGCGCCGACGACGAGGACCAGCACCCCGCCCGGCGACGCGTACCGGCGGATGACCTCGGACTGGAAGGACATGAACAGCAGCACCAGCCAGGGTGCGGCGACCGCGAGCCTGGCTCCGTTGACGGTCCACGCCTGCCGCGCCTCGAGCTCCGAGCGCGTGCGGAGGTCGTCACGCAGGTATCCGGACAGGTTCCGCAGCAACCGCCCGAGCTCGCCGCCGCCGACCTCGCGTGCCACGCGGAGGCCCTCGACGACCCGGTCTCCGACGGGATCGGCGAGGCGCTCCTTGAGCCGGTCGAGGCACTCGCCGAACCGGCCGGTGACCTGGTAGTCGAGGGCAAAGTCCGCGAAGGCTGGCTGGAGCGGCTCCGGCCCGCGGCTCCCGAGGGCGGCGAGCGCGTCGGGGAGGGACATGCCGGCGCGGACGGCGCTGGTGAGGTGGTCGACGGCCTCGGGCCAGACCTCCGCGAGCTCCCGCTGGCGGCGCCGCGCCCGGCCGGCCACGACGGTGACCGGCAGGTAGGCGCCCATCGCGCCGAAGGCGACCGCGACGGGTGGCGTGGCGGAGACGGCCTGCACCAGGAGCCCGACGACGCCGCCCGTCACCAGGCACAACGCCGCGAACGACGTGGGCGACACCGAGGCGAGCCCGGCGCGAGCGAGCAGGGTGCTCGTCCGGCTCGCCGGGCGCGGTCCCTGTCGCGGGGTGCGGGGCAGCTGGAAGGCGGACCAGATGAGCAGCAGGCCGACACCGACGCCGAGCCCGACCAGGGCGCCCATCAGCGGTCGCCTTCGTGGGCAGCCGCCAGCAGCGCGTGGACGTCGATGCCGGCGCGCTCGAAGAGGTCGAGGCGCGGGGGTGTGCCGCCCACGCGTCGCAGCTCGCCGCCGGAGCGCCGGAAGATGGGCTCGGTCTCGATGACGTCGTTCTCCACCCGCCCGGGCACGCCGACGATCTCGTTGACCCGACGCACGCCGTGCTCGTCGACGCCGAGGTGGACGACGAGGTCGACCGAGGCGGCGACGGTCGGCACCACGAACCGGGCCGAGATGTTCTCGCCGGCCAGCAGCGGCAGGGTGCACATCTTGACCAGAGCCTCGCGGGCGGAGTTGGCGTGGATGGTGCACATGCCGGGCAGCCCGGCGTTGAGGGCGAGGAGCAGGTCGAGGCACTCCTCGGCGCGGACCTCGCCGACGATGATCCGGCTGGGCCGCATGCGCAGGCTCTCCTTGATGAGCTCGCGCAGTCGGATCTCGCCGGTCCCCTCGAGGCCGGCCTGGCGGGTCTGCAGGGGCACCCAGTCCGGGTGGGGGAACCGGATCTCGAAGACCTCCTCGGCGGAGATCACCCGTTCGCCGCCGGGGATCGCTCCGGCCAGGCAGTTGAGGAGGGTGGTCTTGCCTGCCTGGGTGCCGCCGGCGACCAGCACGTTGAGGCCGGCTCGGACCGAGGCCTCGAGGAACCCGGCGGCCTTGGGGGTGAGCGACCCGAGCTCGACGAGGTCGCGGAGGCGGGCCGCTTTGAGGACGAACTTGCGGATGTTGACGGCGGTGAAGCCCCGGCTGATGCCCTCGAGGACGACGTGGAGGCGGTGTCCCTGGGGGAGCATGGCGTCGACGAAGGGGTTGCTGAGGTCGATGCGTCGGCCGCTGGACTTCAGCATCCGCTCGACGAGCTCGTGGACCTGGGCGGTGGTGAGCATCAGGTTGGTGAGCTCGTGGCGTCCGTTGCGGGCGACGAAGACGCGGGTGGGGTCGTTGATCCAGATCTCCTCGACGGTGGGGTCGTCGAGGTAGGGCTGGAGGGGCCCGAAGCCGGCGATCCGGGCGATGAGCTCGCTGACGACTGCGGCGGGGTCGGCGAGCGGCGCGACCTGTCCGGTGAGGCTGCGTTCGTCGTGCTCGCGCACGACCGACTCGGCGAGGCGGCGTACGACGGCGCCGTCGCGCTGAGGGTCGACGCCGTCGCGGCGCACGAGCTCGCGGACCCGCTGGTCGAGCTGCTCGACCGGGTCGGCGCGAACGCCCGTGACGTGCGCGGACGGTTGGACCAACGGCATCAGAACCCCCGAGATGGCTTCTGGTTCTGGATGATGGCCGCTGCGGGGGCCGGTGGGAAGCCCTTCCGTCCGCTCTGTGGAAAGCCATCGGTGGCGCTGAGCCCGCGTCTCGACCGCTGCCGGAGCCAGCCCGCCGGCTCGTCGGGTTCCACGGCGGTGCCGCCCGACGTACCGAACCTCGGATCCAGCTTCCGTCGAGCGGGGAGGAGCCGCTTCACGGGAGGATGGGTACGTCCGTAGGTGCCGCTGCTGCGCTGGGGAGTTCCTCCACGGTCGGTGGAGGCCGGACCGGCCCGTAGCGAGGGCTCTGGTATCAGTCTTCTCCCGACCGGGCTCGTTCCAGCCCGTCCAGGAGCAGGTCGAGGGTGAACTCGAACTCCGTCTGGCTGTCGCACCATCCCAGCACGTCGCCATCGGCGTCGTGGATTTCCGCGGCCGTCATGGCTGCCAGGTGGGGGAACGCCTCGGCGAGCGCCGCCCTCTCCGCCTCGCTCGGCGTCGTGGCCGCCGCGTCCGCGGGAGGGGCGGGGAACAGCTCCTGGGCGAAGCCGAGCGCCAGGCTCCCGAACGCGTGCAGTCCGCGGTGGGCGAGGCGGTAGGAGAGCCCGCCGTCCAGCATGGTCGCCAGCACCTCGTCGTAGTACGCGAGGAGCGCCGCCGGGGCGGCCGGGCGGCTTCCGAGCAGTCCGGGGGCCCAGGGGTGCTGGAGCATGACGCTCCGCGCGGTGAGGAACCGCCGCCGCAGCGTCGCGCGCCAGTCGGCATCTGGCGCGCCCGACCCCGTCGCGGCGACCTGGTCGTGGACCTCCTGCACCACGGCCTCGGCCAAGCCGTCGAGGAGCGCGTCCTTGTTCGCGACGTGGTGGTAGAGCGACATCGCCTCCACGCCGAGGTCGGCGGCGACCCGTCGCATCGTCACGTGGGCGAGGCCGTGGGCGTCCGCGACTGCCATGGCCGCCAGGTGGACCCGGCGGCGGTCGAGCGGTTCACGTGACCGGACCACTGCTGTTCACCTCCACGTCTCTGGACGCGGAGGACCTTACAACGTATGGTCGCCTTACATTGTAAGACGAAAGGACGTCCGCATGGCCACCTCCACCCCGCTGCGCCCGAGCGTGGCGCCGAGCCGGCCCCGGCAGTGGCCGGTGCCGACCGGCCTGATCGCGCTCAGCCTCGTGCCGGTCGTCGCCGGCATGGTGCGTGTCGGCTCGCTCGCATCGGGCGGCCCGGTGACGCCGGAGAACGCCCGCTTCTTCGCCGATCCGCTGCCGGTGATCGCGCACATCGTCGGGGCGACCGTCTTCTGTCTGGTCGGCGCCTTCCAGTTCGTGCCGTCCCTGCGTCGGGGGCGGTGGCACCGAACGGCGGGCAAGGTCGTCCTCGTCGGCGGGCTGGTCGCCGCGCTGAGCGGGACGTGGATGGCGGTGCGGTACCCCCTGCCCTACCCCAACCTCGCTGTCACCGACGGCGTCCGGGTCGTCTTCGGTGTCGCGATGTTCGTCTCCCTGGTGCTGGCTCTCCAGGCCATCCGGGCACGCGACGTGCGGCGGCACCGGGCCTGGATGATCCGTGGCTACGCCATCGGTCAGGGGGCCGGTACGCAGGCGGTCCTCGGGCTCCCGTCCCTGCTCCTCTTCGGTGACCCGAACCCGGTGGGTCACCTGACGCTGCACCTGGGTGGCTGGGTGGTGAACGTGGTGGTCGCGGAGGCCGTGATCCGCCGCATGGCCCCCCGGCACTGACGGCGCCCCGTCGCGCAGCCGGCCCGGCACGAGGCCGAGATCACCTGTCTGGACCACCCTGCGGCGCCGTTTCTGCCGTCGTCGAACGGGGATCAGGAATCCCACACGAGGCAGCGCGGTCGGGGGGCCGCGAGCCACTCGCCGTCGACACCGTCGGGGATCCGACAGACATGGGGAACAACGTCATGCGTACCACCGCGCCTGTGAAGAGGTCGCTCGCCGTCGCGGCCGCCGTCGTGCTCACCGGATGGGCCGGGCTTGCGCCCGCCGCCGCGAACCCGGGCAACGGCAACGGCAACGGAGCCGGCCAGGAGACCTCGAGCGAGGGCAACGGCCAGGGCAAGGGCAACGGCCAGGCCAAGAACGACGACAAGGGCAAGGGCCGCCAGCAGGCGCCGAACGCTGCGCCCACGGCCAAGCCGGAGCCCGAGCCGAAGCCCGAGCAGGCCGGCCAGGGCAAGGCACCCGGCAACAGCGGCGCCAAGCCGGGCAAGGGCCCCAAGGACCCGAAGCCGGGCAAGGGCCCCAAGGACCCGAGGCCGGGCAACCCGAACCCTGGCACCCCTGGCGGCAACAGCGACAACGCGGGCGGCAACGGCAACGGCCCCAAGCCCGGCAACGCCAGTGGGAACGCCGGCGCGAAGGGCCCCAAGCCGGGCAACGCCGGCGGCAACGGCGACCCGGCCGGCAACAACGGCACGATCAAGATCGCGCAGCTGGGCGAGGCCGACGGCACGCCCGACAACAACCCGCACCCGGGCTGCCGGTTCCAGATCGAGTGGTACGGCTTCGACGAGGGCGACTACTGGTCACAGGTCAGCTTCGTCGCCCACGCGCCCACCGCCGACGCGGTCATCAGCGGCACCGAGCCGTCCCGCGTCTTCGTCGGCGAGGACCCGGCCAGCGGCGCCGGCACGGCCACCGGCCTCGACGCCGTGCAGGGCTACACCCTCGGCTTCACCGGTACGCCGCACCCCAAGCAGGGCTACCACGTCAAGGTGACCGTCGCGACGCCGTTCTCCCAGGGCAACGACACCAAGTCCAAGGTCTTCTGGGTCCAGCCCTGCGACCAGGCGGCGGCCCCGACGACGCCCGGCACGGAGGCGCCCGGCACGGAGACCCCCGGCACCGACAGCGAGACCCCGGCCGTCGACACCGGCACCGTCGATACCGGCACCGCCATGCCGGACGCCGGCGTGCTCGAGATCATCGCCGGCCTGGAGGAGGGCAACCCGATCGCCGGTGTGCTCGGCATCCAGGCGTCGGCGACGGACGCCGTCGTCGCCGGTGCCGCTGCGGACGAGGTGGCCGTCCGCGCCGCCGCGGGTGACGACGACGCCGCGGTCCCCACAGCGGTGGACGCGGGCGGGGACAACCCGGTCGTCGACCTCGTGACCTCCCCGGTCCCGCTGGCCATCGTCGGGCTGGGCCTCGTGCTCGGCACCTACGCGCTGCTCCGCCGCCGGCAGGGTGCTTGAATCGAGGCGTGCCCGAGGAGTCGAAGACCGCTGAGAAGCCGCGCCGCGGCCGCCGCTGGAGAAGCCCCTGGCTGGTCCTGGCGGCGGCCGCGGTCCTCGTCGTCGCCGGCCTCGTGTGGTGGGCCGTGGACGACCCCGAGCCGTCCACCGGGGCCGACCCCGGGGCCGCCGCCAGCCCCACGCCCAGCCCGTCGCTGGAGACCACCGAGGAGGCCGTGCCGGCCCCCCGCCGCCCCGGCTCGCCGGTGCGGCTGACGATCCCCGAGCTCGACGTGGACGCCCCGGTCATGCCGATCAAGGCCCCGAACCGCACCCTCATCCCGCCCTCGGACCCGCAGCAGCTCGGCTGGTGGGCCGACGGCGCGAAGCCCGGCGCGCGCGAGGGCAGCGCCCTCGTGACCGGCCACACCGTCCACAACGGCGGCGGCGCGCTCGACGACCTCGAGGACGTCGAGCCCGGGGACGAGGTCGTGGTCCGCACCGACCAGGGCACGCTCGACTACGTCGTGAAGCGGGTGAAGGTCTACGACAAGGGTCAGCTGGCCGAGGACGCCGAGCGGCTCTTCAGCCAGGACGTGCCCGGCCGGCTCGTGGTCATCACGTGCGAGGACTGGGACGGCGTCCGCTACCTGAGCAACGTCGTGGTCACCGCGGTCCCCGCGGATCGTCCGAACGGTCAGACCTCGTCCGAACCGGTCCCGGAGACCGCCGACCTGACCTAATGTCGCTGAGGTGCAAGCACGTCTCGGCTCCGCGCTCGGCTCCCTCGTCGCCACCTTCGCCCTGGTGGTGGCGGTCCTCGCCCTGCCCGCACCCGCGGCCAGCGCGGCCGGGCCCGCGCAGGAGTACGCCTCGGCCGCCTTCAAGGCCACCAACAAGGTCCGCGCCCGGCGCGACCTCGACCGGCTCTCGCGCGACCGGTGCCTGCGCCGGGCCGCGGTCCGGCAGGCGCGGACGATGGCCGGCCAGGAGAACATCTTCCACCAGCTGCTCGGCCCGCTGCTCGACGGCTGCCTGCTCTCCCACGTCGGCGAGAACGTCGCCTACGGCTACCCGACCGGGCGCACGGTGGTGCGCAAGGGCTGGATGAAGTCGCCCGGGCACCGCGCGAACATCCTCGCCCGCCAGTGGACCGAGATGGGCATCGCCGCCCGCCGCGCCGACGACGGGACCTGGTACGTCGCACAGGTCTTCGGCACGCCGGCCGGCTGAGGACCCGCAGGCAAAGACTCCCCGCAGCGAGGTGCGGGGCGCCGCTGGAGTCCCTACCGTCACCTCCATGCTCCCTCGCACCATCCGCCGGCCGCTCGCGGCCTGCCTCCTGGCCCTGGCGCTGCCGGCCCTGCTCGCGCCGGCGCCCGGCCACGCCGAGCCGCGCCCGGGCTCACCCGTGAAGCCGCGCAAGCACGCCTCGTACTCCCACGGGACCGTCACCGCGACCAACGACGTCCGTGCCGCCGAGGGGGTCGCCGCCCTCGACGTCGACCGCTGCCTGCGGACCTTCGCCCGCAAGCAGGCCAAGGCGATGGCGGCCGCCGGCCGGATGGCTCACCAGGACCTGCGCCCCGTGCTGCGCAGGTGCGACCTGGACCTGGCGGGGGAGAACCTCGCCTCCGGCTACCGCTCGGGCGAGCGGGTCGTCGAGGCCTGGCTCGGCCCGAGCCACCGCGCGAACCTGCTCGAGCCGCGGTTCGAGGCGATGGCGGTGGTGTCCCGCCGCTCCGAGGACGGCGTCTGGTACGTCGCGCAGGTGCTCGGCAGTCGTCGCTGAGCTGCCCCTGGCCCACCGCTGGGCCACTGCTGGGCCACCGCCGGCTCGCCGATGAGCCGCGGCCCACGCGCCCCGCGTAGTCTTGTCCCTTGTGGCAGGCCCCGACTTCGACGTAGCGATCAAGCAGCTCCACGCGACCATGCGCACGATCGAGCAGGTGCTCGACCTGGACGCGATGCGCGCCGAGATCATCGAGCTCGGCGAGCAGGTGGCGGCTCCGGACCTCTGGGACGACCAGGCGAACGCCACCCGCGTCACCGGCCGGCTCTCCGCGCTCCAGGGCCAGGTCGACCGCTTCGAGGAGCTCTCCGGCCGCCTCGACGACCTCGCGATCATGGTCGAGCTCGGGCAGGAGGAGGGCGACGCCGAGGCCATCGCCGACGCCGAGCGCGAGCTCGGCCGGATCCGCAAGGCCGTGGAAGGCCTCGAGGTCCGCACCCTGCTCTCCGGCGAGTACGACGCCCGCGAGGCGCTGGTGACGATCCGCTCCGGCGCGGGCGGCGTCGACGCCGCGGACTTCGCCGAGATGTTGATGCGGATGTACACGCGGTGGGCCGAGCAGCACAAGTACCCCGTCGAGGTCTTCGACACCTCCTACGCCGAGGAGGCCGGCCTCAAGTCGGCCACCTTCGCGATCCACGCGCCGTACGCCTACGGCACGCTCAGCGTGGAGGCCGGCACCCACCGCCTGGTGCGGATCAGCCCCTTCGACAACCAGGGCCGCCGCCAGACCAGCTTCGCCGCGGTCGAGGTCGTGCCGGTGCTCGAGCAGACCGACGAGATCGACGTCCCCGACGAGGAGATCCGGGTGGACGTCTACCGCTCCGGTGGCCCCGGCGGCCAGTCGGTCAACACCACCGACTCCGCGGTCCGGCTGACCCACATCCCCACCGGCACGGTGGTCTCCTGCCAGAACGAGAAGAGCCAGCTGCAGAACAAGGCGAGTGCCATGGTGGTGCTCAAGGCCAAGCTGCTGGCGCTGAAGAAGGCCGAGGAGAAGGCGCACCTCGACGAGATGCGCGGCGACGTCCAGGCCTCGTGGGGCGACCAGATGCGCAACTACGTGCTCAACCCGTACCAGATCGTCAAGGACCTGCGCACCGGCTACGAGGTCGGCAACCCCGCCTCGGTCTTCGACGGCGAGATCGACGGGTTCCTCGAGGCGGGCATCCGCTGGCGCCGCGGCGCCGACAAGGCCGCCGAGAACTGACCGCAGCCGGGACCGGCACGGGGGCCCCCCCGGCCCCCCCCCGGGGGGGCGCGGGGGCCCGCGGGGACGGGGGGGTGT